>NZ_JBTYKD010000013.1:0-19674 GCF_054880495.1 Nostoc sp. | reverse complement strand
AATGGTACTCTACTAGCTTACAGTGTGCAGGCTACGCCTAATATCCCCATACCTTCAATTTTTATTCAACAAGCTATGAACTTTGAGTTACCTACAAATATGCGTAAAATGCGACAAGTTATGTGTAAGAATGAATAAAAAATTCCAGCGCTGCTGATTTGAAGTATGAATTTGCTGGTCTTCCCTGCCGGACGCTACGCGAACAATCAGTGGTGGATGAGAAACCGCATTGAAAACTTCATCCTCTCTCTAGCTTCCCTCTCCTTTATAAGGAGATTGAATACATCGGGGTGTGCTTTCTCAATTTCATCGAAGAGAATCACTGAGTAGCGTCTTTATATTTTGCTCAAAACCTAAGTGGAGTTTGCTTTCTATGAAGTTTTAATTTTTTCGATAAAGAACCTTATGGTTTTAATTCCTTCTTTAGCCAATCGCTCACAGATGAATGTTTGGGTATCCATCCCAAAAAATTTCTCGCTTTGCTTGAATTAATGCGACTGTTGGAACCAAAAGCAAAGTGAGCAGCTTCCTGTCCCCATTCTTGAACCGTTTCCTCTATAGTCCAGCTTTTAGCTGTTCCCTTATAACTAAGCTTGCTATGTATCATTTCAGCAATTTCCTTGAAACTCGATTCGCCGTTTTCGAGAAAGAAAAATGAGCCAGCAGGAGCTTTTTTAAGTGCAAGTAAATAGGCACCTACAACTTCAATGTGAATTGTAGACCAGACGTTTTCTCCTTTGCCAATATATCGAGCCGCTTGATATTTCCTAGCAACTTCAATCATTCTAGGAACTTGTATACTTTGAGTATTTACACCAGTGCCATAACCGTAGATGAGGCAAGGGCACATAACCACAGAATGCACTCCCCGAACAACACCCTCGATTACTTGGGTATCAACTGCTACGCGCCCAACTTTTTCAAAGCGAATTGGACGCAGAATATCTTCATGAAAAATGCGATCGCTGTATTCGCCAGCGGCGCGATCGCCCACAATACTTGAGCCACTTGTATGGATCAGCTTCTTACTTGAGCCTGCAAGTGCTTGGAGTAGTACCTCTACAACAAATGGATTATCTGCATCTGCGGCATTGATCACAATATCCACTGACTGGGCAGTTTGAAAGAGAGTTTGTTCATCGCTTAGGGTACCGATGACAGGTGTAATGCCCCTTTGTTCCAGTAACTCAGCCTTTTTTGCCGATCTACATAAGCCAACTACTTCATATCCGGTAGCTAATAAGGCAGTAGCGATTGATCCACCGATATAACCTGATACCCCAGTCAGAAAAATTTTCATCTAGTTGTTGATTTGTGAAGTTGCACTCTGATTATGCAAAATTGTTTAGGATTGCGTAAGAGCGCACATTTTTGTGTGCTAGTAACACCAGTGTTACTGTTCTATAGGCTGAGAGGAGGTTGTAATGAGACACGTATCTTATGATGGGGCACAAGGCTGCTACATAGAGGCTGCTATTGACGTGATTGCAGATAAATGGAAAGGTGTACTTCTTTATCATTTGCTCAATGGGCCAAAGCGATTCAACGAACTTAAACGTACATTTCCAGAATTGTCTCAACGGATTCTGACAAGGCAATTGAGGGAATTAGAAAATGACGGAGTAATTAGTCGAAAAGTTTATCCAGAAATCCCACCAAAAGTTGAATACTCAATCACTGATTTGGGTAAGTTGCTAGAGCCAGCATTACTAGCTCTTGAAAGTTGGGGAGTCAAATACGACGAAATAAAGAGATATTCAAAAGTTGGCCTGTCAGATGAGGCGGAGTAAGAATTATTTGTTTAAATAAGAGAAAACTACCAATCTTCAATAATTGGTATAATACCAGTCCGCATTCAAAATTAGTCTGGAAAAATTGGATAGAAATGAGTTTCAAAAAAACGCAAAGGCGCTCTTGTGTAAGTTAGCGTCTTTGCGTAAGGTTTTTAATGAATTTAATTATCCAGTAAATACCTCGACTGGTAAACGGCTAAACGACAATCTTTCATTTTGCACATCTACAAAGATGGTGTCGCCGTCGTTGAATTCGCCGCGCAAGATGCCTTTAGCAATTTGGGTTTCTAACTCTCGCTGAATGGCTCGTTTCAGTGGACGCGCTCCATATACTGGGTCGTATCCTACTTCTGCTAAAAAGTCAAGTGCAATATCAGAAAGTCTTAGGGATATTTTGCGTTGGCGAAGCCCACCGGAGGTATCGCCCAGTCTTTGGCGTAGTCTTTCAACTTGCAACAGCACAATTTGCCGCAATTCCTTCTTATCCAAACCGTGAAAGATGATGATTTCGTCAACTCGGTTCAGGAACTCTGGACGGAAGCTATTTCGCATCGCTTCCATGACTCGACGCTGCATTTCGTCGTAGTGGGCGTTATCCCCGGCGACATCAAGAATGTACTGCGAACCGATGTTGCTGGTCATGATGATAATAGCGTTCTTAAAGTCCACCTTATGACCTTGGGCATCGGTGACGCGACCATCATCGAGAATTTGCAAGAAGATATTGAATACATCCGGGTGTGCTTTCTCGATTTCGTCGAAGAGAATCACTGAGTAAGGACGACGCCGAATTGCTTCTGTAAGTTGTCCGCCTTCTTCGTAACCTACGTATCCTGGAGGCGCACCGATTAAACGAGAGACGGCGTGTTTTTCCATATACTCAGACATATCGATTCGCACCAGCGCATCTTCACTATCGAACATATACCCCGCCAGCGCTTTCGCCAATTCCGTTTTACCCACACCCGTCGGACCAAGGAAAATAAAGCTAGCGATCGGACGATTCGGATCAGCCAATCCAGCCCGCGATCGCTGAATTGCATCCGCTACAGCTGTGACTGCTTCTTCTTGTCCAATCACGCGGCGGTGCAGTTCATCTTCTAAATGCAGCAGTTTTTCTTTCTCAGATTCCACCAATTTGCTAATGGGAATCCCTGTCCATTTAGAAATAATTTCCGCAATATCAGCTTCTGTGACTTCTTCCCGTAATAGTGATTTACCACTTCTTTGAGTATTTGCCAATTCAGCTTCTACTACTTCTAATTGGTGATTCAAACTGATTAAAGTGCCGTATTTCAACTCCGCAGCGCGGTTAAGGTCGTAGTCGCGTTCTGCTTGCTGAATCTCTAAGTTAACCCGTTCCATCTCTTTTTTAACGGACTGAATTTTGTCAATGATATCTTTTTCTGATTGCCATTGAGTATTCAGTGTTCTTTGTTCTTCTTTGAGATCGGCAATTTCTTTTTCCAGTCTTTCTAGACGTTCACGAGAAGCTGCATCACTTTCTTTTTGCAGCGATAGCTTCTCCATTTCCAATTGGAGAATTTTGCGATCGATTTCGTCAAGTTCTTCTGGTTTAGAGGTAATCTCCATTTTCAGTCTCGCGGCGGCTTCATCTACCAAGTCAATTGCTTTATCTGGTAAGAAGCGATCGCTAATATATCGACTCGACAATATCGCTGCGGCAACTAAAGCACTATCAGAAATCTTCACCCCGTGGTGGTTTTCATAACGTTCTCTCAACCCGCGCAAAATCGAAATACTATCTTCTACACTAGGCTGATCCACATAAACTTGCTGGAAGCGTCTTTCCAATGCAGCATCTTTTTCGATATATTTGCGGTATTCATCTAGGGTTGTCGCCCCAATACAGCGCAATTCGCCCCGCGCTAACATCGGTTTTAACAAGTTACCCGCATCCATAGCGCCTTGGGTTGCACCAGCGCCGACAACGGTGTGAATTTCATCAATAAATAAAACAATCTTGCCGCCAGATTCGGTAACTTCTTTTAATACTGCTTTCAGGCGTTCTTCAAATTCACCCCGGAATTTTGCTCCGGCAATTAAAGCACCCATATCTAAAGCGATGAGCTTGCGATCTTTAAGAGATTGAGGTACATCACCTGCAATAATCCGCTGTGCTAATCCTTCAGCGATCGCAGTTTTACCAACACCTGGTTCACCAATTAACACGGGATTATTCTTGGTGCGGCGTGACAAAATTTGGATAGTGCGGCGAATCTCATCATCCCGCCCAATCACCGGATCTAGTTGACCTTTACGGGCGGCTTCTGTGAGGTCACGCCCATATTTTTCCAGTGCTTCGTATTTGCCTTCTGGACTTTGGTCGGTCACTTTTTGGCTCCCCCGAATTTGTTTAATAATATTTTTTAGTTTGCCTTCGTCTAAACCAAATTCTTGGAATAAACCTTTACCAAAGCGGTCATCTTTAGCATAAGCCAGCAACAAGTGTTCAATTGAAATATATTCATCTTGAAACTCTTTGCGATACGCATCTGCCCGATCTAAAAGTGTATCCAAGCTGCGTCCTAAGTATACTGAACTGCTAGTACCGGATACTTTCGGTTGACGTTGGAAAAATTGTTCAGTGCGATCGCGCAGTTTTTGAAGATTAACACCTGCTTTAGTAAAGATAACGTTGGCTAGTCCATCTTGTTCTAACAGCGCTTTCAGCAGATGTTCGCTTTCTATCTGCTGTTGTTGATATTGTTTAACAATATCCTGAGTATGGGCGATCGCTTCCCAGGCTTTTTCTGTAAATTGGTTAGGATTAGTAGGTTGCATAGGCTTTTTCAGGAACGTAGAGGTGCAGCAGCTTGTCGGAGGCTACCACCAGAACACCAAGTCAAGAAAATTTCTGTTCTCAATAGATATTGTAAGAACAGGAGAGCGATCGCCTAGATCGGTGTTCACATCTTGTGGAAGTGGTATTTTCCCCTAGTCCCCATTTCCCATTTAGGGTTTGCTGTACAACTACGGAAACAAACTCAAGCGAATCCATAATTAATTGTCGGGCTGCCACTTGAGAAATACTGTTCATCTCCAAATATTCGATAGTGACCGAAAACGAAAAGGATACAAGCCCCTAAATTTATTTATGGAGAAGCAAAAAAATGTATTTCGAGACGCACAGCGCAAGAAATACGAAGTCCGTTTACAGAGCAACTAAATAAATTTAGGGGGATCATTAATTTTGAATTTTGTTAGCGCCACGGAGAGCGAGTCCGCGAGCGTCATTTTGAATTTTGAATTCGGAGCGAAGCGACGTGACTTTTCCAGAGGAAGTAATGCCTATAATCTTGCCAGATTGAGTATCAAGCTGAAAATTCTCACTCCACTTATTCTGTCTGGGATGAAAGAAACTAACTTCAGTGTTGGAAGCAACCATAATGCCACTAATACGAGTTCCTTTACGGAGATTACAGGAACGACACGCAAGGGCTAAATTTGCTTCGTTATTTTCTACCTTGCCTGATTGAATTGCGATCGCTTCATAACGAATTAAATGACAAAAATGATTTTGTCTTAACCTCTCAGGGATGCTCTATGGTCGGTGCAGCGACTTGTTGGGCTGCTGGCGACAACTAGAGTATATCAGATATGATATAAAAATGGGATGGATAACGATGATAAACCTTTAGTCTGGCTACGCGGCGAGGTTAAAACTCCACCTTTTAGTCAGGAAGCTCGTGTTGAGGCAGGTTTTCTGTTGAGGTGCTTGCAGCAAGGTGAGAACCTGGAATTGCCTCACTCACGACCAATGCCAACTATTGGAGCGCATTGCTATGAGTTACGCATTGGAGACGTGGACAAAAATTGGAGAATCATTTATCGAATTGATGACGATGCCATTTTGATTGTTGAGGTGTTCAATAAAACTACACGAACAACACCTGAGCAAGTGATTGAGAATTGTCAAAAGCGATTGAGTAAATACGATACAGATAGACAGGATTAGTCATGGATCAACTAAAAAAGGAACGTCTAGAAGCAAGGGGTTGGAAGGTTGGTACAGTTTCAGAATTTTTGGAACTAACCCCAGAAGAAAATGCTCTGATTGGAATCAAATTAGCACTCAGCCGGAGTTTAAAAGCACGACGACAAAAAGTAATGACACAAGTTGATTTAGCCGAGAGAATTCACTCAAGTCAACCGCGTGTTGCTAAGGCAGAGAATGGTGATGCTTCAGTTTCAATTGAACTGTTGATACGTGCGATGCTGGCAACAGGTGCAAGCCTTCAAGAAATTGGAAAGGTTATTGCTGAAGTCGGCTGAACCTCAGCATAAATCTAAATGCATACACCAAGCATGACGTATTAAAATTTTTCTACCTTGCCTCACCATTCCCTTCCTGCCCCCACACAGAGTTACCATAATCCCAGGTCGCCTAGTGGATGCTAAAAATGATTGACCCCTACGACTTTGAAGATGATGACTTTGAGGATGAGGATTTCTTGAAAATAAAACCCATCAGCCAAATGACTGAAGGGGAAAAGCTACAGAGGTTTAAGCGATTCTTCGACAGCAGCAGCCGTGCGATGTTGCAAGACTGTCTATTTCGCATCGTCAATTACGAAGATGGTACAGGTACATTAGAAATTCTTTGCCCTAATGAAGTTGTAAGGCAACGACTTTCCAAGAAAAAGCGCAAAATTACCAACAACATCAACACCTGCTGGAGCCATATCAGATGGTTTTCGCTATGTGTCCAGCAAGATAGTGAGTTGCATTGTCAGAAGTTTACCCGTAATGGTGATTTGCTTCGATCTTAGCTGGGGAGTGGGGAAGCAGAGGAGAGACAATTGACTAATGACAAAAAAACAAAAATTTCCTTACCTAGTTGGTTCTAAGTGGACTGCACAGCAAAAAGTTGATGGCTGGCGGCACTTCCAAGTTGTCAACCGTAAAAATCAGGCTAAGTGGGTTTACGCCGAAATGGTTGCTGCTTGTGATCCGAAAGTCCGTTTCTGGATAAATGCCAAATTATTACAAGATAACTCCCAGTGGCAAGCTGGCTGGCAAACATTACAGGAAATTCACGGACTTGAAACTGAGGTGTCCTAATTACCTTAATCAGCACAGCCGAAAGATTTTAACAAAATCGCGTAATTCCCCTCGTTCCCAGTCTCTGACTGGGAATGCCCATCAGTGGGCTGCTGCCTCTTATTTAGTAATTTAATAATTTTTTACAAAATCAGACTAACTTGCTCTCAAGCAGCAATTAAAGGACTTTCGCTAGCGACTGAAAACTGTCAATTTATCTGCGATACCTTCTCTACGAGACGCTACGCGAACGGTGAGCTACGCTAACGCAAATTCCAGTAGTATTTCCAGCATCAGGCTGCATATACCTCTGTTTCCCCTTGACTCTGCGCCCCAATGCCCTGAACACACTTTGTATAACCATCAGCTAATTCTATGAAAACCATTCAAAAAAGCCAATTAGAGCTTTTTGTATTTTGTAACTATTTTTATAAAAATAACTAATAAAAACTTTTTATTGACTGTTTTTAGAGCTAATAAAGTCTTTAATCTTGATAAAATATTAAATACATAGAATTAATCTCTAATTCATGATATTAGACCCTTTTACAGATTCAGAGCCACTTTCTTTTCTATGTAATTTGCCCAATAATGACATCAACAGACCTCACGCATCGCCATCTTCAGCACAGGTGAAGGCAAATGTTTGAGCCACAAGTTTGATAAAAAGCTATAAGAGGCAAACAACAGTGAAACTAGCAGTCTACGGAAAAGGTGGTATCGGCAAATCCACAACTAGCTGTAACATATCAGTCGCCCTAGCTAAACGTGGCAAGAAAGTGCTGCAAATTGGCTGCGACCCCAAACATGACAGCACCTTCACCCTGACTGGGTTTTTGATTCCCACAATTATCGACACCCTCCAAGAAAAGGACTATCACTACGAAGATGTCTGGCCGGAAGATGTGATTTACAAAGGCTACGGTGGTGTTGATTGCGTAGAAGCTGGTGGCCCACCTGCGGGTGCTGGGTGCGGCGGCTACGTAGTCGGTGAGACCGTAAAATTACTTAAGGAACTCAACGCCTTTGATGAATACGATATAATTCTTTTTGATGTTCTGGGTGACGTAGTTTGCGGTGGTTTTGCAGCACCACTCAACTATGCAGATTACTGCCTGATCGTTACAGACAACGGCTTTGATGCTTTGTTTGCTGCTAACCGGATTGCGGCTTCAGTGCGCGAAAAAGCCCGAACTCACCCACTACGTTTAGCTGGGTTAATTGGCAACCGCACCTCCAAACGCGACTTGATTGAAAAATATATAGAAGCTGTGCCCATGCCAGTTCTAGAAGTTTTGCCTTTGATTGAAGATATCCGTGTTTCCCGTGTGAAGGGGAAGACTTTGTTTGAGATGGCAGAGCAGGACCCTTCCCTAGACTACGTTTGCGATTACTACCTCAACATCGCCGACCAAATTTTGGCGCGTCCCGAAGGTGTTGTACCTAACGACACACCAGATCGGGAATTGTTCTCTTTGTTGTCCGATTTTTATTTAAATCCGGGTAAACCCCAGGTTCCTAATTCAGAAGAGGAACTAGACTTGATGATTGTATAAATCATTAAGTTCTCAGGATGGGGGCAATAATATGGCTTTCTTTCACAGCTTTACAGATTCATTAAAGCAAAAGTGGTTGCAATTTTTCCAGAACAATCGAGACTGGATTACCCTGCACATGCAAGTGGAATCAGTGTACACCCCTGATGGCGGGAAGCGACCACCTTCTTACCTCATCCTGGGAGTAGTTAACGCCCTAGAGCCAAAGCTAGCGCAGTTAATGTTGCCCTTTGCCAAACTTAATCCTGATGCCGATACGCTGATTGAGGTGCTGGATTTGCATTTTGACCCAGATTTCGCTCTCGGTAATCGCTTTGCCATCAACCCAGAACCGGAAAAATACGGAGATGATTCAGCAGTTGTCATTGACGAAAAGCCTAAAAATGAAACATTGACACATTCTCATACAAATGGCTTTGGGTTGGTGGCGGTAGTTGAAGAGTTCGCAATCGTGGATTCTGATGATCAAAGCCTGGGGAGCGGCGAGTTGGAGGAAACCGAAAATGCCTTTGGCGATATTTCCTTATCCAACGAACACGACTCAAAAGATGAGTCTCTCCAAATCTCTAGTCTAGAAGCAGATGAGTTTGGGGAAATTGCCTTCGATACAACAACTGCAATAGAAATAAAGCTGGATGACGACGAGGCGCTTGAAGATAGTCCATTAGATGAGAATGCGTTTAAAGACGTGTTGTCAGATGTCTGGGGCGAGCAAATAGCTTTGCAAAAGGCTGAAGAAAGTAACGATTTCTTAGGGGAAGAACTGCCAGCAGGCGTTTTTGATGAATCAGAAATTGCCCGTCTCTTCCCCAACGCTTAATTATTGCCGTTCCTCGGAATTTTAAGTTTTAGATTTGGGACTTCGGCTACGCTCAGTCGAACGATTTTGGATTAGGAATTAGGGAAATTGTCGTCAGACATTAAGTTACTTTTGTTGTCCCAGTCTTTAATCCCTTCTCCCAAGGGGAGACGCTACGCGAACGGGTTCAGCAGTCATTCATGGGGGGAAACCCCCAAGACCGCGCTGCTTCACCAAAATTGTCAATCTAAAATCTAAAATTGCTTGAACTGCTATTAAATATCAAGGGGAGAAAAAACCAAAATGACTGTCGCTCAACAACCGGAAGCTTTAAACTTTGAATGTGAAACGGGGAATTACCATACCTTTTGCCCAATTAGCTGCGTGGCGTGGTTATACCAAAAAATTGAAGATAGCTTCTTTTTGGTGATTGGGACAAAAACTTGTGGCTACTTCCTGCAAAACGCGATGGGAGTGATGATTTTTGCTGAACCTCGCTATGCAATGGCAGAGTTGGAAGAGGGCGATATTTCGGCACAGCTGAATGATTATGAAGAGTTAAAGCGGTTGTGCTTGCAGATTAAACGCGATCGCAATCCGAGTGTAATTGTCTGGATTGGCACTTGCACTACCGAAATTATTAAAACAGATTTGGAAGGCTTGGCACCGAAGCTAGAATCCGAAATCGGTATTCCCATCGTTGTTGCGCGTGCAAATGGTCTAGATTACGCCTTCACCCAAGGGGAAGACACCGTATTAGCTGCTATGGCTAACCGTTGTCCTGATAAGGCTCCGGTGGCGGAAACTGAGAAAATTGAACGTAATGCGATCGCTAAGTTGCTCAACTTCGGTAAGAAGAAAGAAGATGTTGCCCAAGATGAATCAGAGTACGTAAATCACACACCACTGGTTCTCTTTGGCTCCCTTCCTGACCCCGTAGTTACTCAGTTAACCTTGGAACTAAAGAAACAAGGCATCAAAGTTTCCGGCTGGCTACCCGCGAAGCGCTTCACAGAATTGCCAGTACTGGAAGAAGGGTATTATGTCGCTGGTGTCAATCCCTTCCTCAGCCGCACAGCTACCACCTTAATGCGCCGCCGCAAGTGTAAACTCATTGGCGCACCCTTCCCCATTGGTCCCGATGGCACCCGCGCTTGGATTGAGAAAATCTGCTCGGTGTTCGGTATTACTCCCAAGGGTTTGGATGAACGGGAAGCTCAAATTTGGGGAGGTTTGGAAGATTACGTGAAACTGATTCGCGGTAAATCTGTATTCTTCATGGGTGATAACTTGCTGGAAGTCTCCCAAGCAAGATTCTTAATCCGTTGTGGGATGACGGTTCACGAAATCGGCATTCCCTACATGGATAAGCGCTATCAAGCTGCTGAATTGGCATTGCTGGAGAAAACATGCCAGGAAATGAATTCACCTCTGCCAAGGATTGTAGAGAAGCCGGATAATTACAATCAACTTCAGCGAATTTATGCGTTGAAACCAGATTTGGTAATTACTGGTATGGCTCATGCTAATCCGTTGGAAGCACGCGGTATTAATACTAAGTGGTCTGTGGAGTTCACTTTTGCTCAAATTCACGGCTTTACGAATGCGCGTGACATGTTAGAGTTGGTGACTCGTCCGCTACGTCGAAATAATAATTTGAAAGATTTGGGTTGGGATAAGTTGGTGAGAGAAGAAGCGAAGATTTAGATTTGAGTTTGGATTTAGCAACAGCGTATGATTAAGGCGAACCCAAAAAGTTCGCCTTTTTTTGTGTGACAGAGGTGCAAAAGAAGAGCGCCTAAAAATATAGCACTTACGCACGAGTTACGGAATAACGAACCGCAGAGGACACGGAGAAATCAGAGTTTGAGAGATATTTTGTGTAAGTCCTAAAATAGTTACAATCAGGTGGGTATGGCTGAATAAACAGGATAATTGAGGAGGTGATGTGATGCCTGAAATTTGTCGTTTTTTAGGGATTATCATTACTATGTATTATCTCGTGGAATAATCAACTCTTCAAAAAATTGTGGAGATATCTAGGACATTATTCCCACTTACTCGAAAAAAACACATCAAAGAAAATTATACGTAAAGCTGACTTTTTGGCTGACCGTCGCAGGATCAACAACGGCAATCAATAAGGTTCACTAGATATCTCCTACTTAAAAAGTATATGTTTTTTGCCTCACTGTCAAGAAGTAATCTTTATAAGTGATAATACTGCTTATATTCCAGTAAATATATTTACCAGTAAGCACTTTATGATTTATTTAATTTTGCTTAATTTCCCGAAAGCACAAAGCACAGCGAAACAAGAGAGCGATCGCTCTTTTTCACGAACCGCCCACGCTAATAAAGAAAAGCGATCGCTCTTTTTTAACTAGAGGATGCAAAGTAAAACAAGAGAGCGATCGCAGATATATATAGGAATTCTATTTGATTTTTGAATAAGCTCCGTAGATATCAAGAGAGGAGAAATCAAATACGATGTAAATATCTTCAATTGGATTTTGTTCTGGACAATTGGGAGCAAAACGAACACAATCTATTTTCCATTGTTCTTGTGGTAAATCTCTATTTAGAGATTCCAAAAAAGCTTTAATTTTATTGGAACGATGGTAAGTTGCTCCGTCCCAAAAAATTAGTAATCTTTTGAAGCTTTAGTTTTAATATTCAGTTTTTCTTTGCGCCATTTCTCCACGCTTTTTTTAACTGCTTCTATTTCTGCAAAATCTACTTGCATAGTTGCCGTTTCAAATTCAACACCCAAAGCAGTGCTGACTTCGAGAATTTCTACAAAACTGGCACATTGATAATCTGTAACCTCATACTCTTTCACTCTTTGTTCATCAAGTCCTAATATATCAGCAAGTTATTGCTGACTAATTTGGGCTGCTATCCGAGCTTTAATTAAAGCATTTGGCAGGTTATTTAAAGAATCAACTTTAATTTTTAAAGGGTTGCTGGTGTCGCAATTAATAAGTCTTTCATATTCTGCGATTTCTGACTTTAGCTCGTCAACTTGACTTTGATATGAGTCTCGGTGAAGCTGACATCGCTCTGGTTCTGCTTTCAAGTGTTCATTGCTATCCAATGACGCTATAGACTGTTCAAAGCGTTGCAGGCAATCTAAGGCCCTTATGGAACTGAAAATTACAGATATTTAAGAAATTTGATTTGTGACGAAGGAATTGCAGCATTATTTCAAAGTACAACAGATACTGTATGAAAAGCATCTTTAGCAGACACAGGTTTAATTCCAATTTATGGCGGTGCTTGATTTAAGAATTCCATTTCCAGAATACATTGACAACCTAGCGAAACAACCATTTGAAGTGCGCTTCTTTAATAATGAGCAAAAGTCCTTCAGAAAATATCATTCACAGCGCATAATGATCATCTATTTTTTTATGTTTAATGCCCAATACTTCTCTACGAGAGGCTGCGCCAACGGCAACGCTACTTCCACCCTTCTCTACGAGACGCTACGCGTAGCTTGCTTCTCCGGAGGAGTACGGCAAATCTCAGGGCAACGCGTCGCTCAGTACAAGTCAGTACAAGTGCCCAATGCCCCATATCCTAATTGCATACTTCTATGTGATGAGAAGTATCCACACCAACCCAAACAACTCTCATTAGCAGGTTAAACTAGGCTGATAACAGCTGCTCCACGTTCCTTATGAGGCTTTTATGGGAGCTAACCTCAAACAGATTGCCAACTATTTAGACAACCTTGGTTGGGACTACCGTTTGGATGATGAAGAAGACCGAATTATAACAGGTGTGGAGGCTGATAACCTAGAAGATTTCCTAATAGTTGTCCAGCTGGATGAAGAGGGAAAATTTTTTCGGGTATTTACCCCTCAAGTTCTGGGAGGAATTCAAGACCATCCCCACAAGGCAGCTATCCTACAGACAATGCTTGCCATTTCTTGGGAAACCAAAATGTTGCAATGGGAGTATGACCCATCCGATGGCGAAATCCGTGCCATTATTGAGTTTCCTTTAGAAGACTCCATTCTCACAGAAAGACAATTTCACCGTTGCTTGAGTGGCTTAATTCAGATTGTGGATGGCATAGCGATACCTCGCCTGAAAGAAGTGATGGTAACAGGTCTTGATCCGGGGAATATAGAAATTGGGGAAAGATTGTTACTCAGTATCCAAGAAGAAGCCCCAGGATTGCTAGATTTGCTTGAAAAAGCAATGGAAGCGCGAAAAAAGCGAGGAAGTTTTAAGAGCGAGTGAGCCGGATCATCACTTAAATAGCTATACTCCAAAGTGATACCCTCACTATATACTGAAATTTTCTGGGGCTGGATATTATGACATCCTATGCAACCTCCTCTGCCAAAGCGGAAATGAGTGAACTTCGGCGGTTGAAAAGCTTATTACCGCCAGAATTGCAAAGCTGGGTCACGGTTGAAGGCACAACTGAGGTCAATCCACCCCTGGTCCGTTGCGAGGAAATTGGTAAAGACCAGGTAGAAATTCAAATTGACTTGGTGAAATGGGATGCCCTCGCTATGGATCAGCGTAATCTGCTGTTCTGGCATGAAGTTGCTCGCGTTCAAAATGACACAATTCCTAAAGATGGTTGGGAAATGGCAGCACTAGCCATCGGTTTAGGTGGTGCTGTAGGCGAATTATGGGTACAAGATGGATTACTGCTGGTGTTAGCTTTGTCGCTGTGTGGTGTGTCAGGCTGGCGACTGTACCAAAAGAATAGTGGGGAAAAGCAACTAAAAGAATTGCTTAATGCTGATGAAAAAGCGATCGCCTTGGCAACTCGTTTTGGTTATAGCCTCCCCAATGCCTACAAGAGTCTTGGTAGTGCCTTGAAAACCCTGATTGACAATACTCCTAGTAAGCGCCAACGGTCGAAATACGAAGCAAGGCTCTCTGGTCTCAAACGCAGTGCCAATAAGGCAAAAGCTCAATCCAGAACTACAGATGAGGGCGGACTGTAATTAGTTAGGAGTTAGGAGTTAGGAGAGACGCGATTAATCGCGTCTGTACAGGAGTTAGGAGAGACGCGATTAATCGCGTCTGTACAGGAATTATAAATTATAAGTGAACTCCTCACTTCTGACTCTTCAAAGCTGGTTCAGCATTTTATGGGTCTGGGGGATCACACGCACTTGCTTGACAAACCTCTTCATCAAAGCTTGCCACGTCAAAACTTGATCGCTCGAAGGCGCAAGCACAGAGATTGGGGAAAATTGTTCAAATGCTGCCAAAGGCGTAACAGGTTGTAAAAATACTGAGATATCTGGACTAACCTTTGCCACCAGCAAAGCTGAACGTTCTAATTCGGCGGGATCTGTGTTTTGAGACACAATTATCTTGACAAAAACATTTAAATATGAGTCATGACATAATTGGAGAAATTTACTATGTTCTTGCCAATGACTTTCGCCGCTAACACTGGGCAATTTGAAATCCATACCCACAGAATCTAAGTAGGGGAGAATCATCGCTAGCTGTTCTGGGCGATGTCCGCCAGTTTCTAAGTATATAGGTAGACCAGTTATGGCTCGGACTTCGGGTAGAAACTGCGTTAAAAATTGGGCATGAAGAAGTGGTTCACCCCCAGTTAAGCTAATGCTATCGTGTAGACAAGGTAGATTTTGTCGTTCCACCCATTCCATTAATATTGGTAATGGAACAGGGTTAGAGTGGATTTCAAAGTCGCGCAATCCAGGCGATCGCTCTATCCGACAAGTCGCTGGTGCATTCCAAGTCTGGGCACTATCACAAAAGTGACAGCGCAAATCACACAAAGCAAAACGAATAAAAATCTGACGTGTCCCTACATTCAGTCCTTCTCCTTGAATGGCAGAAAAGACCTCAATCAGGCGTGCAGTAGGTGTAACCGTAGTTTTAGCAATCATTTGATCAGAGCAACGCGATCGCGCTGCGTCGGCACAACAGCAAGGATATTTTTTGGCTTCTTGTTCTATTGTGAATCGTCGCTAGCGATCTCCAATCTCAGCCCGGGTAAATAGCAATTAGTCCTTATTACTACTGATTCCGATATTAGATTAAGTAATTTTCTAGGACAAATAATGTTTGGCAGATTACATTATACATGGCAACGAAAGTGCAGAGCTTGATGACTAGCCAACCGACAGAGGTCGATTTTCCAGTTAATTCCCTAAACGACACGGCTATAGTGCAGATGCCTACGCGGTTGAGCGTGCTAGAGGCTTTAGGCTTTAAGCAAACCTGCCAAGGCTTAATCCAGCCCAATTCACATCCCAAGCAAATCATTATTGACTTTCACCAAACTACTTTTATGGATAGTAGTGGTTTAGGTGCCCTGGTCAGTAATTTTAAATACGCTCAGGCGAAAGAGATTACATTAACACTGCGGAATGTAACACCTCAGGTAATGGCAGTCCTAAAACTTACCGGATTGGATCAAGTTTTTCCCCTAGAGTCTGTGGACGAGGGGTCGTTAATAGAGCAAGAAGACTTAGTAGATAATCGGAAGACAACTTCCCGTAAAGTAAAGCAGTTACCCACTACTCACCCTTCTGTGGCATCTTGGATGAAACGGTTCATAGACATTGTGGGGTCAGTAATTGGTTTATTAATTACAGGAGTTTTGTTTATTCCAATTGCGATCGCTATTCAAATTAATGATCCTGGTCCCATTTTCTTTAGTCAAACCCGTTGTGGTTGGATGGGAAAGCAGTTTAAGATTTGGAAATTCCGCTCTATGTGTGTGGATGCGGAAGCGAAGAAATCCGAAGTCAAAAACCAAGTGCAAGGTGCTTTTTTCAAGAATGAGAATGACCCCAGAATTACTAAGGTAGGGCGCTTTTTACGGCGAACTAGTTTTGATGAACTACCCCAATTTTGGAACGTCCTCAAAGGAGAGATGAGTTTAGTAGGCACCCGACCACCCACACCTGATGAAGTGGAACGCTATGAAGTACCGGAGTGGCAACGTTTCGATGTTAAACCCGGTATGACTGGCGAATGGCAAGTAAATGGGCGTTCTACAGTTCGTAGTTTTGAAGATGTAATTCGCCTGGATTTGCAGTATCAAAAAAATTGGAGTTTGGTGTACGATTTAAAGCTAATTTTCAAAACTATAGCTATTCTATTTAATAGAAACAGTGGCGCTGTTTAGCTAACTACTCTTATTCACAATTTTTTGGTAACTCGTAACTCTCAGGATAATTATTGGATGCACCCAAGCCTAATTTAGGCTTGGGTAAATTTTAGGTTTATCTACAGCACCATGCAAGTGTCATTCTCTGCTTAACAAGTAAAAACTAAAAAGTGAATCTCCGCGTAAATGGCAATATACTGTCATGAATTGCCAGAAGATGTCTTTGACATAAACAATGTTATAATCGCTGGTTTCAAAACCTAAATCTAGGAAACCTGAACCAGCAAAAAAGCAGAAAATACAAGGGCGATCGCACATTCTAAATCAAAGGCTGGAAATTGTTTAATATATTCAATAACTTGGTCTTTATTGATGATTCTTTCAACTGGCACACAATAAGATGGATATATAGGACTCCTATTTGATTTTTGAACAATCAAGCTGCCTAGAAGCTTGACATACAAAGCTTGACTTCTCAGTATACTGAGCAAGATTCAAGTAGGATTACTATATGTAATAAGTTTTATCTGATAGATGCTTCTTGGAATTTATGAGATTTTATTGATGATTCATTAGCCGCTTCGGCTTCAGCTGCCAAATGAGTTATTTGTACAAACATTGAGGTGGTTGGAGATTGAAAACTAATACGTTCTTCCAACCTGTGTCTAGTTTGAATAACTAGGTTTTGAAGCTCATTTATGTCAATAGTTTCTAACAAATCTTTGTTAAAAACACCTTCGGGGTTTGTAAGATAAGGCGTTTTGATGATCTACCTATCCTCAAACAGGAGTCGCAACGATTACCATATTTTCACCCTAATACAAAGGCGCAAAGAAAAAGTCTGCGCCTTTGTGTGAACTTAACCCACAACCTTCTGAACAGCAAGTAATTCAACCTGCTGCACCTCTGGCAACAAACGCTTCACACCTTGCTTAACAAACCCCTGCAAAAAACCAATTTGCTGATTTTGCCCAAATACCTTTTGCAAGGTTTGCCGCAATTTCTCCAAATTCAAACCAGTTCCAGAATCTCTCGCTATTTCCTGCTGTTGGAAATACTCAACTAGACTTAACGCTGCCACTCTAGTCAGATAAGCTGCACTTACTCCCTGCACTACCCCACCAGCAACAAAGGTAATGGCATTACTTTTAAGAACAGTACTAATCGCCTTTGTAGAAAGTTCAACTAAACCCAATTTCAGCATCAAACTTCCCATTGTTCCAGCGACGGTTTGCGCCTGTTCTAGGGAAAATTTCTGCTGATAAATATTACCCAAATCCATTACCATTTGAGCATTAATTGCCGCAGTCGCCAGAATATCAAGGGCTGGTACTGGGTTAGCAAAGGCAGCCGCCGCAGCTATCCACTGATATTGTTCAATAATTGGGGTGGCGCGATCGCGTCTAGTTCCATTCAGCCAGTTTTTCGCCTCAGCTTTCAATAACCCAGCTTTCCTCATGCTAGTTACCCAAACTAGGCGTTGTCCTTGCTGTGCCAAAACTTCACCCAACTGCTGCGTCAATTGCTGGATATTTGGTGCTGGTTGTTCCATCCACTCTTCCACAGCACCATCAGCTTCATGCTTTCGGACTTTGATGGCAATGGGAGAGGCCGCAGTTGCAACTACATTTCCCTGCATTCGCTGTTTCAATGACATCAAGACGCTGGCCCTTTCATCGGCTAAATACTGATCTTGTTTGTTGAAAACCAGCATCGTGGGCTGATTTGCTGCTTTTAGCTGGTGTAAGGTTTGAAATTCTGAGTCTGTCAAATCACCGTTTGTCAGGAACAGCACAAAATCAGATTTTGCTACTTCTGCTAAAATAGCTGCATCGGAATTTTCACCTGCTTCTCTAAATAAAGGTGCTGTCTCTTCTAAAGACACTAAATTTCGTGTCTCTAGATTTTGCTTTAGCACTTGAATTAAAGTACTTTTACCCACGGATTTCCCGCCAGTTACAGCCACTTTAATTTCTTGTCTGTCTAATTCCAACAGCAATTGGGCAACTTGTTCTCTGAGTGTCTCTAATGCCCGATGGTTTTCTACTTCTTGTGCCAGTTGGTTTATTACAGTTTCAGCTTTAGCGATCGCACTTTCCACAGTCGCCCGATCTAGGAGCATACCATCTAGTTGTTCTAAACTGTCTTTCGGGCGATTTTGGTGGAATAACCATAAACCCCCACCTACAGCTAAGGCACTCAATAAACCAAACTCACCCACCTGCACTATAGAATCGTGCCAACTGTCCAACATCCACAGGGAAAAGGACAGTCCCAATCCTCCCACTAAAATTGGTCGCTGCAACTTCACAACCATGATTCTCCGCGCTTTTTGGATGGCTATATCTTCCAGAATAGATCAAAAATCTGCTTCTCAGAATTGAACAGGCGATCAAACACAACTTTCTTTACCTACAGATGCCTGTAAAATTAACTTAAATAATCAAATGGTAGCAAGAATATTAAAAAAAATTGCTACTTTAATATTCATGGTTAATACTTTTAGATTTTAGTACGTAGAGCTATCAAAAGCCTTGACTTGAAAACCACGACTGGCATAGCTCTCTACACTTAATGTATGTGAAGCGGAATCTAAAAATGCCCCTTTAGCAAACTCTGCTTCTACAACGATACTTTTTAGATCCTTTTTGCTAGTGCTGCAAGTAAGATTCCAGCAAGTTCTACGAACAATATAACTTGCTTCTCCGTCTTCACCATCACGCATTATTTTAATATAGTCCCCTGGTTGTGGAATTGCTGGGAGATCAAATTCCAACTGATAATCTTGTTCTCCTCCTCCAGGTGGTACAAAGCTAAATATTACTTTCATAATTAACTAACTGTGTAATTGTTTCTTTAAACCACGTCTATCTTGAAACCTGTAGTTCTTCTGTGATCAAAAGGATTTGCCCTCATCCCCTAGCCCCTTCTCCCAAATCTGGGAGAAGGGGAGCCAGAATTTCAAAGTCCCTCTCCCATATCTGGGAGAGGGATTTAGGGTGAGGGCGGAAACTACGGTTCTCAACTTAGATGAGGTTTAATTATAATTACTGGAGTATTGTGAAAATGATCAAAGAAATAGTACCTAAAAATTTTTATACTAATTCTATAGGAGCTTGCGGTTCATTTACGTAGAGGCAATTCATGAATTGCCTCTACAGGATTTAGTTTTGCGTAAGTCCTATAGCCTTATCTTCACAAATAAATTGCACTACCACAAATTCAACAGATAGTTAAATAAAATACCTGAGCATTAAAACAAAGCCCCAAAATCTTTTCAGATTATGAGGCTTTGTTTTATCTTTTATTTGGTGGCGGGAAGTGGATTTGAACCAC
>NZ_JBTYKD010000012.1:0-52907 GCF_054880495.1 Nostoc sp. | reverse complement strand
AACGGCAGACGCTGCGCGAACAGATGGGGGATGAAAACGGAAAACGACTCGCACCCAATAATAGGGAATAGCAGTTCACCAATACCCAATACTTCGACTTCGCTCAGTACAAGTACCCAATACTTCGACTTCGCTCAGTACAAGTACCCAATGACAAATGACAAATGACAAAATTCAAGTGATTGGCATTGATGTGGGGGGAACAGCAATTAAGCTGGGACGTTTTACATCTGATGGTACTTGTCTCTTATCTTTGACTTTGGTAGCTCCCCAACCGACAACACCAGAGGCGGTGGTGGCGGTGCTAGTAGATGCGATCGCTCAAATTGATCCAGAGAATCAAGCTGTTGCTATTGGTGTTGGTACTCCAGGACCTGCCGATGCAACAGGACGTATTGCCAAAATTGCGATTAACTTACCTGGATGGCGCGATGTGCCTTTAGCAGACTGGCTAGAAGCTAAAACTGGTAAACCGACTGCGATCGCTAATGATGCAAATTGCGCTCTTTTGGGAGAAGCTTGGCTGGGAGCCGGTCGCCACTTTCAAAATCTGATTCTGCTAACTTTAGGAACTGGGGTTGGTGGTGCAATTATCCTCAATGGCAAACTATTTATTGGACATCAAGGAGCCGCCGGGGAATTGGGTTTAATTTCATTAAATCCTGATGGGCCAATTTGTAATAGTGGCAATCAAGGCTCTTTGGAACAATATGCCTCTGCGACTGCGATTCGCCGCCGCACTCTCAAGGAACCCGCCGAATTGGGTTTTCTTGCCCAACAAGGAGATGACGCAGCCTTGACTTTTTGGCAAGAATATGGTAATAATTTGGGAATTGGTTTAACGAGTTTGATTTATGTACTCACACCGCAAGCGATCATCATTGGTGGCGGCATAAGTGGCAGCTTTGAATTTTTCTTACCAGCAGTGAAGGCAGAAATTGAGAAGCGAGTGCAGCCTTTATCACGGGTGGGGTTACAAATATTGCCAGCAGAGTTAGGCAATTTTGCTGGGATAGTAGGTGCAGCAAAGTTGGCATGGCAACACTATTCGGGATTTTAGATTATGGTTCAAATAATCCCAGCTAGAGACATCAGTCTTTACGAATTAGAAGAAAAATTTGGTTTGCAACTTGCCACAGACACCAACTTATTTACAGAATGGACAGAAAATTTAGCAACTCTAACTGATAATGAAAAGCAAGCGATCGCGCGAGTCAAAAGCAACTATTTAAACTTGAATAAGCATCGTCTGATGTCAGAAGAGGCGGTAAAGATGGTAGTGCTGTCTCCTTTACTCGATCTAGCTGGGTTTTATCAACTTCCTTTTGAGATTGAAACCGAGACTTCTGTGGAGATTTCTGCTAAAGACGAAAGCTTTATCGTTAAAGGAAATATTGATGTTCTTGTCATCCAAAAACGTTTTTGGGTACTTGTGATCGAATCTAAAAGCAGTAAATTTGATGTGATGACAGCCCTACCTCAAGCACTTGCTTATATGCTTGATCGTCCAAATCCTGCACAACCAACTTTTGGTTTACTAATCAACGGAAGGGAATTTGTTTTTGTCAAATTGATTCAACAAGAATATCCTTGGTATACCGGATCTGATGCGCTATCAATTGAACGTGATTCCGAACTACACCAAGTACTCAGTATATTGAAGCGGCTGGGAGAATTAATCGTTATTTAGAATTGTGGATTTAATCACCTGCAATTTTTATAAGGTGCATGAATTGACACTAAGAAAAAGAATATCCTGTTGCTTTCTTAACGTATTGCACCACTTTTTGATATGATTCAGGATTACTCACAGGGTTGATGATGATCGGAATAGTGCCATCTGGCAACCAAAAAGTTATCCTGCCGTTCGGTTCATGACAAAAGGAACTGATGCAGTTGAGATTAATTACATATTCATTTTTTTCGTAAATAATTTTCACCCAGTGGGCGTGATCTAATTCCAACGCCGTCACACATTCTAAATAATCAAGAATCTTTTGATAATCTTCCAAGTTACTTTGCGGGTTAATCACTATAGGAATGGCACTATCGGGTAGCCAAAAAGTAACTCTGCCATTCACTTCATAACAAAAAGCATGGACACCCTCAAAATTCACTACATATTCTCTCCTTTCGTAAAGGATTTTCACCCAGTACGCCACAACATCTCCTCAAGTCCGAAATTTACGAATGATGCACCCTGGATGTCCAAATCTGCTAAAGTCTTAAGTTAATGTTGCAATTAATTATCAATTATGAATTTTTATGACACCTCCAATGGTGTAGGTTTACCAGATGTCGAGATCGAAAGAGCGATCGCTGTTTGAATGAACCCTTTAAATAAGGGATGAGGGGTACTGGGGCGCGATTGAAATTCTGGATGGAATTGGCAAGCAAGAAAGAATGGGTGCTTGGGTAATTCCACAATTTCAACTAACTGTCCATCGGGAGAAGTACCACTGATCACATAGCCAGACTTCAATAACAGATCGCGGTAATCATTGTTGAACTCATATCGATGTCGATGTCGTTCATAAATTACATCTTCTCGATAAAGCTTGAAAGCCAGAGTATCAGGTATAACACGACAAGGATATAGCCCCAAGCGCATTGTACCCCCTAAATCCACTACTTCCTGCTGTCCTGGCAATAAATTAATCACCGGATCAATTGTATAGGGGTCAAATTCAGCACTATTGGCATCTGTTAATCCGCCTACGTGCCTAGCCCATTCAATCACAGAACATTGCATTCCCAGGCATAAACCCAAAAAGGGGATTTGGCGATCGCGCGCGTATTTAATGGCGGCAATTTTGCCATCTACTCCCCGAACACCAAAACCTCCTGGTACAATCACACCATCGACACCTTTAAGATGAGTTTCGGCTGGTTCAGTTTCCAAATCTTCTGAGTTCACCCAACGCAGGCGCAGTTTGCCATAAGTGGAGATGGCAGCATGGTTTAGTGCTTCCACTACAGATAGATAAGCATCACTTAACTGCACATATTTCCCGACAATGGCAATTTCTACCTCGTGCTTGGGACTATGTAACCGTTTTACTAGGGTTTGCCACTGCGTCAAATCTGGTTTGCGTTGTTCCATTTGCAGCAAGTTCAGCACTTGTTCTGCCATTCCTTCCCATTCCAGATTTAGCGGTACTTCATAGATACTTTTGGCATCTTGGGAAGTGATCACACATTCTTCCGCCACATCGCAAAAACCCGACAATTTTTGTTTTAATCCTTTGGGTAAGGGGCGATCGCTGCGACAAACTAAAATATCTGGTTGAATGCCAATGGATCTTAGTTCCTTAACTGAATGCTGGGTTGGCTTAGTTTTCATCTCACCCGCAGAGGCAATCCACGGTACCAGCGTTACGTGCATATACAACACATTCTGCCGTCCCACCTCTTTGCGGAACTGGCGAATTGCTTCCAAAAATGGCAGTGATTCAATATCTCCCACCGTACCGCCGATTTCTGTAATCACTACCGAGGGATTTGTACTTTTAGCAACTCGCAGAATCCGATCTTTTATTTCATTAGTAATATGAGGAATTACCTGTACAGTACCGCCATTGTAGTCTCCGCGTCGCTCTTTATTGATAACTGCCTGGTAAATCGAGCCAGTAGTAACACAGTTTAAGCGCGACATTGAGGTATCGGTAAAGCGTTCGTAATGCCCCAAGTCCAAATCTGTCTCCGCACCATCCTGGGTAACGAATACTTCCCCATGCTGAAAGGGACTCATTGTGCCAGGATCGATATTGATATAAGGGTCGAGTTTGAGAATCGACACCGAATATTCGCGCGACTTGAGCAAACGCCCTAGACTTGCTGCTACAATGCCTTTACCAATACTGGAAACTACGCCTCCAGTTACAAAGATAAACTTAGTCATAGTAGTTTGAATTTCTAACAACTTCTAAAAATACATCCCGTCATTGTGCCACAGTTATTGTGGTGTAATTTTCTGTGATTTGCAGTGAAAAACCTTTTAGGATTAGTAATATTAGGCTTTATTCTCTCCTCCTCGATCGCATTGGCACAGCCATCTCTTATAGTCATTTTTCCCCAAACAAACTACCAGACAAGTGCCGAAAAAATCTTCTTTCTGGGCACTGCACCACCAGATGGTCAGGTTTTGATCAATAGTAAGCCAATTACCCGCAGCAAAGCTGGTCATTTTTCCCCTAGTTTCCCCTTGCAGTTGGGGGAGAATCTTTTTACTGTACGTCACGACAATCAAGAACTCCAGATTAAAGTGACAAGGCTTACCACTAGCCCTGAACTACCACAGGGGTTAGGCTTTGCTAAAGATTCCCTGACTCCTGCTGCTGACATTGCCAGACTACCAGGAGAACTAATTTGTTTTAGCGCGTTAGCGAAACTTCCTCAAGGGGTCGCACCCCCTAAGGCCAATGTCTCTGTTAAATTGGCTAATCAAACTATTGCCCTTTTACCCCAACCTCAACAAGCACAACTACCAAGTAATTTGGCAATTCTGACCGGGCAAAATCAGCCTTATGCCCAGTCTAGCGTAGGCAATTATCAAGGTTGCACCACAGTAGCAGCAGCTGCCGATCTGGGGCAACCTCAGTTTCAATTGACGCTCAATGGCAAGACAATAACTCAGCCAGGATCTGGTAAGATTCAAATCCTCTCAAGAGCAGAGTTGCCAGTTGCTGAGATTATGGCAGACGCAGGCGTTGCTCGTACTGGCCCAAACAGCGATTATTCTCGACTCACACCACTGCCCAAAGGCACACGCGCAACAGTTACAGGTAGGGAAGGTGAATGGTTGCGCCTAGACTATGGCGCTTGGATTAATAGTCAAGAAACGCGCATTTTACCTGGTGCAATTGAGCCACAGACAATAATTCGCAGTGTTGGATACCGTCAACTCCCTGGTGCGACAGAGATAGTTTTCCCCTTGCAAGTTCCCGTGCCTGTGAGTGTGCAACAAAGTGAGCAGGCGATCGCTCTCACTCTCTACAATACCACTGCCCAAACGGACATTATTCGCCTGGATGATGACCCCCTAATTTCTCGCCTAGATTGGCAACAGAAAGCTCCAGGACAAGTAAAATACACCTTTAACCTCAAAAAACCTCAACAGTGGGGATATAAGCTAAGATACGACGGTACAACCCTGGTTTTGGCTTTGCGTCATCCGCCTCAAATCGGCAACACAAAACGCAAGCCTTTAGCTAATTTTAAGATTGTACTAGATCCAGGGCATGGCGGTAAAGAAACTGGTGCCAGTGGCCCAACTGGATATTTAGAAAAAGATGTGAATTTGGTGGTATCTAAGTTGCTGCGGGATGAGTTGGTGAAACGAGGAGCAACGGTGGTGATGACGCGGGAGGACGATCGCGAACTTTCCCTAGTAGAACGTCAGGCAATTATCAGTCAAGAAGAACCTACGATCGCTATTTCCATCCATCACAACTCCCTACCCGATGATGGCGATGCCGAAAAGATTAAGGGATTCGCCGCTTTTTGGTATCAACCCCAAGCTCATAACCTCGCAATATTTTTACAGAAATACGTAGTCAAAAAACTTGCTAGACCTTCTTATGGTGTGTTTTGGGATAACCTAGCGCTGACACGTCCGACAGCTGCGCCATCAGTGTTGCTGGAATTGGGTTTTATGAGCAATCCCGATGAATTTGAGCAGATAGTGAACCCAGAGGTACAGAAGAAAACGGCAAATGCGATCGCTCAAGGAATTACTGAGTGGTTTAGGAGTGTGAGATAAATTTGGAGGTACAACTAGTGTTGTATTTGGTGGAGTGCGATCGCTAGAGGATCTCGAAAAGGCCAAGCTGGAAGATGAATTGATGGAGGTAATTTGCGATGGCGAAGAAGAAATCAGCGATTCTTGAAGCCGTTCACGAAACGGTTACGGGGCTGCACAAGGCTGGACTGATAGATCAAACTACATTGCGGGAATTCGACAGTCTGTGTTTGTCTGAGATTGAACCGCTAGAACCTAAGCAAATTAAGGAAATACGCGAATCATTGCCGAAAGCGAGACAGAGATTGTAGTGATTACTGTGTATACATTTTATTTTTAAGGAAAGTGACGCGATGAAAATTAGTTATGGGACTTCCAAATAAAAAAATATCCAACTATTTATTGTGGGGTGGGCGTCTCGCCCGCCCAGTAACCAAAGGCTCTCGTGTCGCCCACCCCACAAGTAGTAGTAATTATATTTCTTGGAAGTCCCTATGACCAAGAAAGAGATTAAAAGACGCTTAGGAAGATTATTCAACGGAAACAGCTAAAAAGAACGGGGTAAAAAATGAGCAACGAAAATAATGTTTACATTAGTAGTGGGAATGTGTTTGCTGATTTAGGATTACCTAATCCCGAAGAAAGATTAGTCAAAGCCGAACTTGCCCGTAAAATTAGTGAGATAATTGCTGCTCGGAAATTAACACAAGTGCAAGCTGGTGAAATTTTAGGAATTGATCAGCCTAAAGTTTATTCATTAATTAGAGGACGATTAAGCGGGTTTTCAATTGATAGATTGATTAGCTATTTGAATAGTTTTGGTAATGATGTAGAAATGACGATTAAACCCAAACCTGAAAATCGCCCAATCGGACGTACAACAGTAGTCTGTTAATAAAATTATTCCAGAAATGCGTGTGCTTTTTCATAAGTCTACTTTTGAATATTCTTCGGCAGCGTCAATATTCAGCGCTCGCTATTTTTTAACTATAGCGGTTTTCACTTGAGTGAGATACAATCAAATGTACTATAGAGAGAAAATAAGTAAAAACTGTCAGTAATGAAAGCATATTACTTAGATTTGCGGCAGAAAATAATAGAAACATACAAGCAGGAATCTATATCTCAACGCAAGTTAGCAAAACGATTCCGAGTTGCTCTAAGTTTTATATATAAACTACTAAAACAATACAGAGAAAAGGGGACAATAGAAGCTAAGAGTCATGGAGATGGTCAGAGCCTAAAACTGAGTCCAGAGAATATCATAGCGCTGGGAGAACTAGTAGAGCAAAAGAATGATGCTACCCTAGAAGAGTTGAAAGAACAACTGTATGAAGAGACTCAGGTCGAGGTAAGTAATTCCACTATTAGTCGTGTATTGACTCGTTTAGAATTGACCCGTAAAAAAAAACGTTGCAGGCAAGTGAAAGGCACACAGAGCGAGTGCAAAACTTACGCAGAGAATACCGACAAGAAATGACCATGTTACCGGTGGAAGATTTAGTCTTCGTAGATGAAGCCGGGGTAAATTTAGGAATGACTCGCCGATTTGGACGGGCATTATCAGGACAAAGAGCTTATGGAACCTGCCCTCAACAACGAGGACGAAATATTAGCCTCATTGGTGCAATTGGATTACGGGGTGTTGTCGCTTCCATTGCAATTGTAGGAGCAATAGATGGCTTAACTTTTGAAGCTTTTATCTCTCAGCGATTAGTACCCAATCTTTGTTCGTGTGCTGTGTAGTCATGGATAACGCCTCTATTCATCAACAAGCATTTTTACGTCCTATTCTAGAACAAGCAGGTGCTACTTTACACTTTCTCTCTTCCTACTCCCCTGACTTCTCTCCCATTGAAAACTGTTGGTCGAAAGTGAAAGAGTTTATTCGTTCCATTGCTCCTCGTACCTATGATGACTTAGCTCAAGCTATTGACACAGCTTTTCAAAGGGTCTCTTGGAAAGATATTCATCACTGGTTTACTCATTGTTGCTACTGTCTGACTGAATATTTAGAACCAGACTCAAGTTTTTCTCCTCACTCCTCTATTTAGTACATCAATTCTTTAGTACACAAGTTCGTATCTCATCCAAGTGCATACCGCTATAGTCCCTGCTCAATGTTGCGATCGGTCTTTGTTCAGCAACCGATGAGAAACCATTCCTACTGTACCAATTGAGTAAAATGAAAGTTCGTGAAAGGCAATATAAGCCCCTTCAATGGAGACTGGGCGTATTGGAGCGCCCGTCGAGGAACTCACCCAGAAACGCCAACAAGAGTTGCCAAGCTAATGAAGGCGCAAAAAGGGAAGTGTCCACACTGCCATCTATATATTCGCTCTGTTGACCTAGTTGAGGTTGACCACATAACCCCTCGCTCACAAGGAGGCAAGGACATTTACACCAATCTGCAACTAATCCACAGGCATTGTCACGACGCGAAAACAGCAACGGATACCAAATCCCAGGCTAGAAGTACCTATGTCACAGGTCAAAATACAGAGGAGCCGTGTGACGCAAAAGTGTCACGCACGGTTCTGAAGACGAGTAGTTCCTGTGAGGGAATTGCTTAGTTTAACTGCAAGCACGGTTCCGAATGGGAGGGGTAATGCAGTAATGCACACCTCGACCCTACCCACGGTACTGTACTCTGTCAGTGTAGGAGTATGTCACTAAATATTACTCTACATCTGGATCGATACCCATTGCCCTGAGCCGTTCTGCTAATTGTGCAGCTTTTCGTTCTGCTTGCTCGGCTCTTTGCCTTTGCAAGTTAGCTTCTTCTTTACCAATCAGTAATAAATTTCCCTCTAAATCCCACCAGCGTAACCAAAATTGCTCAGGATTATTCAAGTAGCTTCCCTGCCATAAGCCTAGTTCTACTCCTAAAGGAGGAATTGGGTAGTGGCCTCGCTCATTAGGCTGCATCTTGTGGTAAGAAAAATCTACCAAGTGATAAACCTCCAGTTTGCCATTACTAATTTCATAAATCGCATAGTAGGGAATTCGGATTATTCGCTCATATACCCAGAATTTACCCGGTTTTGCGCCTTCCCGACTACCAGCTAGAGGTAAAGGAGTGATATCTCGTTCTTCATCGCCATTACCACTAGCTAGTTCTATGGCAATCAATGGCGGTATGTATTCCCGCCACAAAACATAGGAGCGACGGTTTTTGCCATCTAGCCTTGCTGGTACACCAGGGACATAAAACCAGTCGGGTGCTGCTGCTCCTTTTTCTGGTGGTTCAGTCTCTCGCCAATAAATACCACAATCTTGACCAATGCAATACTGTCCATTTGGATGTAGGCGTTGCAAAACTTCAGCAATTGAGTCTGTGAGAATGATGGTTTGGGGATGCTCTTGAAAATTTTTCACAAAAGTACCATCAGACTCTGGTAGTTGAGTGTGATCGGGAAACTGGGGTGGTATGGCAATATCAGCAAGTCTTTCACTCATACTTTGAAAAGTATTGCAGCTATTTGTTTAATGCTTGACGTTTCCCATAAGGTGTTACTAACTAGTATAACACCTTGTTATATCTGGATTTCAGTGCTTTTACCCTGCCAGAACCCCTTTGATTGCGGGTAGAAATATATGAAATCTGATATTTTGAAAGTCCATGTCTTTTAAAATAGGTGGCATGGTGAGAGCGATCGCTATTTTCTGGAATAATGGCAGTGCGATCGCCCAAGATGCACAAAGATATATCACTATTTTATAAGCAGGAAATGGGGAGCAGAGGAGCAGAGAGGAAATAACCAATGCCCAATACTTCTCTATGAGAGGCTGCGCCAACGACGCCGCTCAGTACAAGTCAGTACAAGTGCCCAATGCCCAATGCCCAGGTATAAAATACTAAGGACAAAACAAGGTGTCACGCGTATCTCGTCCGGTAATGGGATTAGTTCCTTTGGCAAGTTTGCACAATTTTTTTTGCTCATCGGAACGCAGCAGCGCATCAGTAAAATCTGCCCCGTCAATAATTGCACCATCAAATCTGGCGTTAGCAGCAAAGGCACCCTCCAACAGTGCATTTGTCAAATTTGCTCTGACTAAACGAGCTGAGTCTAAAGTAGCATTTCTTAAGTCAGAACTTTCCAAATTTGCAGACTCCAAATTTGCTGCAAAGAAACTGACACCCTGCAAATTAGCGTGGCTGAAGTTGCTCTGGCGAAGATTAGCTTTGGTAAAGCTGGAGTCTGTTAAATCACGTCCTGAGAAATCAGCCTCGACCAAAATTTCTTTATTATATTCGAGTGCCAAAGCTGTGGGAGCAAAACCGACTGTTGCGGTGATGGCAACTATTCCCCACAGGAATAAGCTGAGTATGCTTGCCCAAATTCGGGCGCTTAACTTAGAATTCATGCTATTTTTAGCCAATGGCGAACTCTCCTCCATTTCATTATCCTTGAGTGAGAGATGTTAGCGCAAAAATCCTTTAAAAATATTTTTACGAATACTAATTCAAGTTCATATGACGATTTGAACGTTGCCTTCGCACGACTTCAAGCTATCCAGTGGGATACGCTGGGAATGGGGGAGAAATACGAAAGACTTACAAAACTGATGTTAGAAGGGAAGAATAAGGAGATTATGGAAATATGATTTTGGTTAACTGCTAGAAACTCTTATTTTCCTGTTGAATTAAGTCATTAAATAACCCAGAATACTATACTAAAGTTTATATGCATTGTACAAATAGTGGTCAATTAGGAGAAGACCTAGTAGCCCAATGGTTGCAATCTACAGGTTGGATGATTCTCCATCGTCGCTTTTCTAGTCGCTGGGGAGAAATCGATATTATTGCTGAATATGATGGAGTAACTGGGAAAAAGCAGGGTAGCAGGGGAGAATACCCGACTCCCGACTCCCATTCGGCTACGCTCACGGCAAGCCGACTCCCCACTCCCCACTCATTACTAGCATTTGTGGAAGTCAAAACCCGCAGCTCAGGTAGTTGGGATGCAGGGGGAAGAAGCGCTATCACCCCACAAAAGCAAGCAAAAATCTCGCGCACAGCTGGAATGTTTTTAGCCCAGTACCCTGAGAAGGCAGATTATTCTTGCCGATTTGATGTTGCTATTGTCTATTGTCAAAGGATATCAAAAAATCTGACTGGGGTTACAGCAACCCAGTCCGCTCTAGCTACTTCATCAGCAGCCGGATACAAGTTTAAGCTGCAAGAATACATTCTTGCAGCTTTCGACTCTTCAATTGATAATGGTTAATCGGTAATCGATAAAATATCTTGATTACCAATGACCAATAATCTTGTAGTGACCTGACAACCAAATAGGATCACGCCAAAGTTTCTGGGCAATAGCCTAAGCCTCGGACAAACTGTTGGCGGAAGGCCTCGATTTCATCTCTCTCTGGACTACCATGAGAGACGATCGCAACCTGATAGCGACGCATCACGTCCACAGGGCACTGTCCCGCTTCCAAACTCCAAAGTGCCATTTGCACCCTCATTGGCGGCTCGTAGCTAATTCCTAATTCATTTAGAAAAGCGCGAAAGTCGCCATCCTCTTGATGCGAGACTTGACCTTTGAGTTTGATCCTAACCACCCAGCCATCAATTTGATGAATTACGGTGACGAAAGAAACTGGTGTCTGGGGTCTAGCGTGCAGGTGTTGAACGACCCTCAGGGTTAGACTGGCATTTGCCAGATAGTACAAGTATTCCATGTTTGTTGGTGCTTGGGATCAAAGCCAATCCTACATATCTATATTCGTCAATCAATGCCTGTTCACGCTAGGGTAAAAGCCCCCGTTTTTATATGGGGAGGTTTACCCAATTTTTATGTTAATTTTCCGTGTTACTTAATAGTACCAATCTTATAGCCAAGCGAGAAAACTGAGCGAAGATGCTTTAAAGTTCTTTTAGAAGGAAAACTCAAACCAGCTTTTTTAAGAGAGTATAAATACTAAATAAAGCAAAAACTAGTAGAAGTCAATTTGAAAGACACCTCTGGCACACAAGGAAAAGATTTTGAATTAGATTGTTCGGTAGCTGGCTATGACTACAAACTATCTCCAGAACTGATTGCCCAAAACCCAGCAGTTCCTAGAGATAGTTCGCGGTTACTGGTGGTTAATTCTCCCAATACAGGCACCGAAACAGCAACCCTGCACCACATTTTCCATGATTTGCCTGCACTGCTGCGCTCTGGTGATTTGTTGGTTATGAACAATACAAAAGTTATTCCAGCGCGACTTTATGGACATAAATCTACTGGTGCTAAAATCCAGGTGTTGCTGTTGGAAGAACGTCAGTATAACTGTTGGTTAGCTTTAGTTAAGCCAGGAAAAAGCTTCAAGCAGGGAGCGAAGATTATTTTTCAACCAAGGCTAGATGGGGGAGATGGGGGAGATGGGGGAGAAAATTTTACCTCATCCTCTTCATCCCCTCACCTTCTCACGGCTACGGTTCTAGAAACAGACGCAGCCACCGGGGGGCGTTTGTTGCAATTTAATGTGCCAGAGGGAAAGTCTTTGGTCCAACTGTTAGAGGTATTTGGTGAAGTACCACTACCACCGTACATCACTGCCTCAAAAGCTGCTGATGATCAGTATCAGACAGTTTATGCTAAAGAGCCAGGAGCGATCGCAGCTCCGACAGCCGGATTACATTTTACAAAAGAATTATTACAAAAGTTGCGCGATCGCAATATCAATCAAGCTTTTGTGACGCTACATGTTGGTGTTGGCACATTTCGCCCTGTGGAAGTGAAGGACGTAACTACCCATCAGATGCATGAAGAATGGATTGAAGTCCCAAGAGCCACAGTAGAGCAAATCCGCGCCACTAAAGCAGCTGGCGGTCGGATTATTGCTGTAGGAACAACGGCAGTACGGGCTTTAGAAGGGGCGGCTGAATCTGGTAATTTACAACCATTTTGCGGTAAAACGGATTTGTTTATTTATCCGGGCTACCAATGGCGGGTAGTGGATGGTTTAATTACCAATTTTCACCTACCGCGTTCCAGTTTGCTGATGTTGGTAAGTGCGCTAATTGGCAGACAACGGTTATTGAATATATACAACGAAGCGATCGCTTTTGGCTATCGTTTTTATTCATTCGGTGATGCCATGTTAATTTTGCCAGAAGCTGTGGGAGTGGGGAGTTTGGAGAGACGCGATTAATCGCGTCTGTACAGGAGTTGGGAATTTGGAATTTTTTCTTTGGTGATGGGTACTCTGACTTATAAGGAACTAAAAATAAGTACAGGTTTGCGATTCATCGCCTTGCAACAAACAACAAGATCAAATACAGCCTGCGCGCCACTTATCGCCAAGCCTTACAGCTAGAGCGTAAAAACGCCACAGCCTACAAGTAATTTAGTACAACCACCTCAGCCACAGACGCCAAATCAACCAGAAACTTCTCCGAAAACGCCCGCTAACCCTGCCTCAGTTGAACCACAGCCTACTTTAACCAGTCCTAAACAATATAAACAATCAAAACCTCACCCCCAACTCCTCTCCTTAGTAAGGACAGGGGAGTTAACAATTCAAAATTTAATTAAAAAACACACATGGTAGCCTATATCTGGATGTTTTTTTGAATTCGGCTTTGTCTTAACACTGGTTTTTTCATGAGTGCAACACTTTCCGAGCAAATTCAGCAATTTTACGATGCTTCCTCTGGTCTGTGGGAACAGATTTGGGGCGAACACATGCACCACGGCTACTATGGCGCCGACGGTACCCAGAAAAAAGACCGCCGTCAGGCTCAAATTGATTTAATTGAAGAACTGCTAAATTGGGCAGAAGTAGAAGCAGCAGAAAATATCCTAGATGTAGGTTGTGGCATTGGCGGCAGTTCTTTATACCTCGCAGAAAAGTTTAATGCTCAGGCTACAGGAATTACACTGAGTCCTGTACAAGCCGCTAGAGCAACAGAACGCGCATTGGAGGCTAATTTGAGCCTGAGAACAGAGTTTCAGGTTGCCAATGCTCAAGAGATGCCTTTTGCTGATAATTCTTTTGACTTGGTTTGGTCGCTAGAAAGCGGTGAACACATGCCAGATAAAAAGAAGTTTCTCCAGGAGTGCTACCGAGTATTGAAGCCTGGGGGTAAGTTAATTATGGTGACATGGTGTCATCGACCAACTGATGAGTCAATATTAACGGCGGATGAACAAAAACATTTGCAGGATATTTATCGGGTGTATTGTTTGCCTTATGTGATTTCTTTGCCAGAGTATGAAGCGATCGCACATCAACTACCATTACATAATATCCGCACTGCCGATTGGTCAACCGCTGTCGCCCCCTTTTGGAATGTGGTGATTGATTCCGCATTCACTCCCCAAGCGCTTTGGGGCTTATTAAATGCTGGTTGGACTACCATTCAAGGGGCATTATCACTGGGATTAATGCGTCGCGGTTATCAGCGTGGGTTAATTCGATTTGGCTTATTGTGCGGCAATAAGTAGGGTAACACAATTTTAGATTTTAGATTTTAGATTTTAGATTGAAAAGAGCAATCAAGTCACTAAATCTGTCATTTAATCTTAGATTTTGGATTTGAGATTTATTCTCGGTTTAAATTCAGAGGCTTCTCTTGGAGACGCGCAAGGGACAGACCTTTTTAAATTTTGGATGCAAGAATCTTCAATCCAAAATCCAAAATTTAAAATCTAAAATTCAGTAAATGGATAAGGATGCTAAATAATCCACTCAACTCCTGTAAAATTAAGTTTCTCCTTTTTCATTTTTGAATTTCAGCAAATGCCACTCAAATTGCAAAACCTCACAGGCGGTTACACCTCAGTACCAATTGTTCAAGACATTAACCTGACTCTGCAAACAGGAGAATGGTTGAGTTTAGTTGGTGCTAACGGTTCAGGTAAATCTACTTTACTCAAATTGCTGAGTCGTATTCTCACCCCACAGCAGGGAACAGTGCTACTTGACGGCAAAGCAATTCACTCTCAACCCCCAAATATAGTTGCCCAGAAACTAGCATTATTACCGCAACAACAAACGGTTCCCCTTGGCTTAACAGTGCGACAATTAGTAAGTTTAGGACGCACACCACATCAACCTTGGTGGCAATGGGAATTAAACGCTCAAGATTTGGTGAAAGTGGAAGCTGCAATTAAAAAGACGCAACTAGAAAAATTGAGCGATCGCTTAGTCGAAGAACTCTCAGGCGGTGAAAGACAACGGGCTTTTTTAGCTTTAGCATTAGCGCAAGAACCCAAAGTTTTACTATTAGATGAACCAACAACTTTTTTAGATATCAACTATCAATTGCAACTATTGGAACTGCTTAAAGAACTGAATCAGCAGCAGGAATTAACTATTGTCACAGTTTTACACGAACTGAATTTAGCAGCCCGGTATAGTTCTCGCATTGCATTATTAAAACACGGTCATATTTGGGAAATTGGTACACCTGAACAAGTTCTGACATCAAATGCGATCGCTCAAGTCTTCGGTGTAGAATCAGTGATTATTCAGACACCTGTAGGATTACAGGTTTGTGCCATTTCTGCTGTTTAAAATCAAATCATAGTATCGTATCCTAAATTTTTCATAATCAAAAAACCTCCCAATAATCTGCCAGAGGTATTTTAACTTTTCAACTGTAAATAATCTTAATCCTCAATCTTCATGCTGGCGTCTATAGATTAGGGTTGGTTTACTCATATCTTGCACCTGGAAATATGGATGTCAAAACCACAACTACGTGTAAGAGGAATTAATCGTTCAATATCAAGTAAAAGAAGAGACATGACTAGTTGAGGGAAAATAGATTCAAGTGCAGTTTTTGCAGCTTGACCCCAATCAAGCGGTGATGGGAACTGAATTTGGAGATAAGTCCAGTGAGCTATGAGGTAAGCAGTCAGAGAAAGGATGAGCCAGCGATATATACAATAGCATTGTACCTTGCCCAAAACGATGTAAGCCGAAACGATGCTTTGCAGTTTTAAACCAACCTTCTATCTGCCAACGACGCTTACCATTATAAACTCTTATTAAATCCCCAAACTCTTTGAATTTACCCCGTTTTTCAAGAGTTGTTAGGTCAATGATAACCTGTAAAAATGGTCTACGTCCTTTGCCTGATGCTGATGAAACCTTTAAAACCGTCTCTAATACATCACTACGAACAATACGAATCATATCCCTTGTTGACCAAGGATTGATATTTAAAAACCGACTCAATGCACTTGGAGATTTGGTTTTAGAGTGTTCGGGCAAGGGATGCCCTTGTGCCGACAAAAATAATCCCAGCATGGCATCAAAATTATCTTTTTGATATTGGGTCGGCATTAACTCTTTGAGAGTGTATACTAGCTCTTGGGCGTAGGCAAGCATTGTTCTTGCTATAAAAAATTTGATATTTCACGCCCTTTCTCTCATATTTTGTGCTATCAAAGCAAATTCAGATTTTGGAATTAAAGTTTAAAGTTAGCGATCGCTTTCGGCGGGCGGGTACGCCATCGCACCACGGGATCAGGCAAATAGTCATCGCTACATTTTGTCTTCTGTGAAACTATTTATGTAATATTACGGCTATCAAGTCGCTTTTTAATCTTTGTCTACTTAAAGTTTCGTATTGATCCTCTGTTATATTTTGTACTTCTTATTTGCCTTTTAGGGGTTTGTTCGGTTAGGTGCAAGATGTGAGTTTATATCTGCAAATGTTTGGAAAACTGCTATTTAATCAAGCGTGGAGGTATAGCATCTCCACACGGGCGATATGTTAATCTTATGGCCCGCCTGAAAGGTTATAGCCAATGTAGCAGTTACTGCCAGTACGAACAAATACACCTGTTGATGTCCATTGCTTGATCTGTTTGATAGAACGAGCATCTAGGAACAGTGGATAGGGTTCACCCAACAAGGTAGGTATTTGTCCAACTTGCGTAAGCGGCCACAACTTTTTATCTATCAAATCTAACTCTGTCCTACAGGGAAGCTGTATCCCGTAGGAAAAAACTCCAATGCACTTATTTGAAGCAATATAGACCCGATCACCGTATGAAACTCGGCAAGGTAATCCTCCTTTTCCTGGTAGTGCGTAGCCCAAAAAGTTAAAGCTCCACGGTAGAAAGACAAGCAAAAGTACAGAAAATAGGATGAAGCCTACTGTACCTAGCACTATGGTAGATTTCCGAATGGGACTCATTATATTTTGTTGACACAACTTCTAACTCTCTTAGCGTACAAAAAACTCGTTTTAGCACGATGACCCCATAGGGGCGCACAGATGTGCGCCATCATCGCATAAACACTAATTTGTCAAAATATACAACTAATTTAATTGACACCTAAGACTTAGTTTCCTGTGTCTGTGCGTCGATAATTACACTCCAGTCATCATTTTTCACCGCCGCTTCAAGTTGACGCTGACGTTCGGCTTCACTCGCATCTATTGTTTCTGACTCTTTAGAAAGGGTTGTGTCAGCCATTGCTTTGCGCAGTTTTAACTTTTTCTCTTCGTAGGCTTGACGTTGAACCTCTGACATTACCGCCTTTGCAGCCTCCCCGACTGTACTAGCCCACATTTCGCCATCAGTTGCATTACCAGGTGGTGTGTTTTCGAGTTCTGCTATCCATGCATCTCGCAAATCTTCCATTTCTTGACGCTTGGGGAACTTGAACGCTTGCACACGTACAAAAGCAGACTTTTGCTCACCATTTTGGCGAAGATGGCCGTTTAGGGAAAGCAACACATTCCGAGAATAGCCAATGTACTGCGTGTGGTGTTCTGCGTTTAATACGGCGTAAACACCTGCAATTTTCGCGTTCTGAGCAGCTGCACTCCAAACCTCAACGTGAATGATTTCTGTACCATCGTTTGCCAGTTCAGGAGTTATACTCACCTCAATGGCGGCATGTTCCTCGTCGGAACTGTACAAAAAGTCATGTAGTCCACGGTGATTTATAGGGACATTTTGATGTTCAATTGGCGAGTTGTGCTGAGTTTCCATTGCAGTTTATCTCCGAGTTATTAATTAGCGTTACGCAAATATATGCCCTTAAAATATTGAAGCGTAAATCTACTCACATCCCCAAATTCTTCTTCTGACAAAGCAAAAACAACTATTAGAGCTTATATGAATCAATTTACGCCTAAAAATTGGATATTCATCAAACAACGACTAACCCCTTATTTATTTTTACTACCCGCCTTGGTTCTTTTAGGATTAACTGTATTTTGGCCAGCACTGCAAGCGTTTTACCTCAGCTTTACTAGCTATGAAGATATTGCCCAGCCGCCACAATGGATAGGTTTCGCCAACTTCCTAAAACTTTGGAAAGATGCAGTTTTTTGGAAAACCTTGGAAAACACTTTTTTATATCTTGTGGGTGTAGTACCAATTTTAGTAATTGCTCCCTTACTACTGGCAATTTTGGTAAATCAGAAACTGCGGGGGATGAATTGGTTTAGAGCAGCTTACTACACCCCAGTAGTAATTTCAATGGTAGTTGCGGGAATAGCTTGGAAATGGCTGTATGCAGAAAACGGATTACTCAATCAGTTCTTTAAAGCTTTAGGTATTTTTCCAGAAGGTATTCCTTGGCTAACAAGCCCAGACAAAATTTTTGGCATTGTACCAATTTCACTTGCCAGCGTCATGGCTGTTACCATCTGGAAGGGACTAGGCTACTACATGGTGATTTATTTAGCGGGGTTGCAATCAATTCCGGCTGATGTGTACGAAGCCGCAGCCATTGATGGCTCTGATGGTATCAGCAAACATTGGGATATTACCATACCTTTGATGAAGCCATATTTAGCACTAGTGGCGGTGATTTCCGCTATTTCTGCAACCAAAGTGTTTGAAGAAGTATACATTATGACCCAAGGGGGACCACTCAGTAGCTCGAAAACGATTGTTTATTATCTATATGAGCAAGCCTTCAATAATTTGGAAATTAGTTACGCTTGCACAATTGGGCTAGTGCTATTTTTGATAATTTTGGGATTATCAATTTTACGATTAATTATTAATCAGTACGGGGGCGATAATATCACAATCTGATATTGACCGAATTGGGAGCATCTCAGTGAAAGCAAATATACCAGATGAGAAACAAGATTCTTGCTCCCTCTCCTTAGTAAGGAGAGGGTTGGGGTGAGGTTTTACAAGGTTTTTTACACTCATTGAGATGCTCCCGACCGAATTTCAGGATATTAAATTTAGAAAAATCAGCCACGAGAATCTGAAAATATTCAAACATCCAGAGTACATGAAAACAGACACGATTTTTTACACCTTATTTTAAACTCTCCCAGGTGTCTTATTTGAACTATTGGAACAATCCCAATCGCTGGCGTTGCACTACCAATTTACCTCAGTAGAAATCAAAGAACTAGCGCGTCGCATTGATGGTTTAAGCTGATGTGCAGCTAAATTGTATAATACGAAAACGTAAAATTATTGTAGTGTGGGCATCTTGCCCGCATCGCATATACAAATTAAATACGCAACAGCTTATTCTTACGCAAACCTGACTTCCCAGAAGACCCAATGTATTTTGTTGAGGTACAGTTTCAGCGCGATGATGATATTTACTGGCGAATAATCACAGAAACTTTCCTGTATATACAGCACATTTCATCTGAATGAGGTACACAAGGGCGGGCAGGATGCCCACCCCACAAGATTTATCATATTAAGATGTGTACTTAATTTACCTGCAAAGTGCTGTAAATCAATATAAACCTCAACGTCGCTGGCAAGCAGTATTACTTTTTGCTCAACGCAGTCTTGACCCAGGTGTGCCATTCATTTATGAAACATCTTTAGCTCAACAGCAAATTCGGATAATTTATTTAGACGAGTTAGATAATGTAGCATCATCTTCGATTGGGCTAGGCGTGATTAAGTTAGTAGTTGCAGCAGAAGATAAAGCCGTACAGCAAGCAAAAAACTTGATTTATCAAGTACAACAAACGGATGAAGCTAACCGTAGCAATCTCTTAGAATTAGTAGAGAGAATGCTTATCTATAAATTTGTAAACAAAAGTCAGCAGGAGTTACAAGCGATGTTTGGATTAACTGATTGGAGACAAACTAAATTTTACCAGGAAGTAAAAGAAGAAACAAAGCTCGATACTATAGCCCCTCTGCTTAAGTTTGCTTTAAGTATAGAGCAAATCGCCGAAGCATTAGAATTGGATGTTGAACAGGTGCGACAAGCTATTGAGAAGCAAGGAGAACAGGCAACAGAAAGTAATTCATAATTGAAGAGATTTATTTAAAACCGCGTTTGATACTCCACTACTGCACGACTATCATCGCTTAAATTAGTGGAAGCACGCACCCGAAATTCGTTGTTTATCCGGTAATTAACACCCCATTGGAAAGGGTCATTTGTTGTCAAAATTTTGATGCTGGAAAAGGATATTTTGGAAGAAATATCAACCCCAGCCTCTGCTGCTAATTCCAAACTTGAACTGCTTCTTCCCGCTTCGGGATTGTCAGAAATAACGGTAGGAAATATCCGTAGTTCACTTAAGCCAAAGGTACTGCCAATCTGGTTAAAAGCTGACTGAAAATTATTGAACACGGCTGAACCTGCGATGTTAATCAGACCCAAAGTACTGTCACCACGTCCTTGGGTGTCTACAAACCCACCTCCTAAAAGAGCAACAATTTCGGTTTGACTACGTGATGGGCTGCTTGTTAGTTCTAGATTTTCATTTAGTTTGCTGGCCAGACCCTTGATAGTGGCTTCGACTCGAACACTCTCTAAGGCTGATAAACCTGTGGAATTTACCCGGCTGAAATCATTATTTTGAGTTACGTCTAGTACTTTGGCAAATAGCTGAATATCTAAATCGGGGTCGCGGGGTTGAGAGGGACTAAAAGTTGCGGTGTGTGTATAGCCAGAAGCAAGGTTAAATTGGGTAGTAAATAAATTTACCCCACCTTTTTCTAAGCGGATAGTGCCATCGGGTATTGGCTGATTGATTGAGCCGTTAACGATAAGATTACCAGCTGCGCGAAAGCTGAGAATAGGGGGACGGGTAATTTGGACATTTTTGCCTAGTTCCAAATCTAGATTATTAAATTTGGCGTTCACATTTCCCATCCCATTCCCAATTTCGGGTTTGTTCTGCTTATTGGCTTTTGTGGGTGATACGCCAAGACTACTATTTGCAGATGAAGGAGTGCTAGTCGATTCTGCTAGCAATACCTGACCATCAAATAAACTTACTTTACCGCCAATTATCGGGTTAAGGGCAGAACCAGTAATCTGCAAATTGCCGCTAGCGCCTCCCTGGTAAAGTCCCTTGAGATTCAATGCCAGCTGTTCGAGCTTAACGGTTAGGGGATTGTTGATAATCACGTTCTCATTGTTGAAAATGGGAATTTCTCCAGCAGCTTCTACCTGACCACGGCTAAATCTACCCTGAAGATTTTCTACTAAGATGCTGTCAAAATTAAATAGCACTCTAGCTGTAACACGTCTCACCTTACCTGGCAAAGCTTGGGCTGAAAAAGTAGCATTATTAATAGTAGCAATTCCATTTACTTCGGGTTTTTTGAGTGTTCCGCGTACCTTCAGGTCTACTTTTCCTTCACCTTTCTCAAATACCACTTGATTAGTAAATGCGTTTAACAGTGCCAATCCCTCGTTTTCCAAGTTCATATCCAGAGTTATTTGATCACTGTCTGGTGCGACAGCAGCAAAAGGCAATTTATAAGGTATGCTGCCAATAATATCAACAGGTTTTGGCCCAGCAACTGCTACAGTACTACCAAAGTTTAAGCGTCCGTTGGCATAGCTGAAACTTGCTGTTGCTGACTCTATTTTGTTCTGATTTAGTATTCCTTCTGTGATTTGCAATTCCCCTTTAGCTTGGGGATTAGCAATGCTGCCTGCTAAAGCTGCTGTCGCGTTCAGATTACCTATGATTCCAACTGGCAGTTTGACAAAATTATTCAGTACTTGCACCGGAAAATTATTCACCCGCAACTGACCAGATTGTTCGTCACCGCCAATGTTACCGGTGAAGGCAATTAGCCTGTTTTTAGACTCGATTCGTAAAGGTCGCAAACTCAAAACACTGTTTTCAAAGTTGCCTTCGGCAATCACTTTTTCGGCAGTATAAAAACGATTTCGTTCTTCCTTTTTACCCCAGGCAAAGTTTTGTCCATTCAAATTAAATTCCACTGACAATCCATTGGCTGTAGCTGTATTTATAGCCACTTCCCCATTGAAAGTCCCCTTTAAGTCTGCCAAATCCGGTATTGGCGTGGAATTAAATCGCTGTTGTTCCTGTTCTGCTACCAGGGCTTCAATTTCAGAAAACCGTTCAATTTGAGCTAATAAGGGCTGATTTAGCGACCCTTGGGGGTTGGTGGTCAGATCCTCTGCTGTGCCGTAGATTGCTGCTGAACCACCGGGCAAATTTTGTAAATCAAATACCTGTGCTACAGCTAGAACATCTTCGATTTTACCCTGGTTGACGTTCACTTTACCTTGTAGTTGAGGGCCTTTAGGAGTTTGAGCAAAAGTCCCAACAAGGGCGTAGCGGCTGTTACCTTTGACAAATTCACTAGTGGCGAGTGTGGCTTTACCATTGTCGTAACGGAATTGAGCTGCTAAACGATCGCCGCGAAGTCGCCCAATTTGCGGATTGGCGATCGCTAAATTCCCTGTTGCTGCCAATGTCTGCTGATTAAACAGTAAATCCCCAGTTAACAACCCAGCTATCTTACCAGTACCTAGTCGAGTAATTGCTGGCGGAGTCAAATTCAGTATTTGTAAGGGGAAATTTGCAACTTTGAGTGTCCAATCATTCCCTTCAACATTACCTGTGGCTAATGCTTGCTGCCATTGTACTAAGAAGGATTTAGGGCGATTATTAGCATCTAAATTAAAGGTAAGGCGATCTCTTTTTCCTGCCAAGTTCAAATTCAACCCACGTCCCCGTACTGAATCGATGTTTCCAGTTAACAACGGCTCAAAAGCAATATTTTGAACAACCAAATCTCGTAAGTTGATTTGCCCTACTACATTTGGTAACGGTAACTTACCAGTGATTTCACCATTAAAATCGACTTTCCCCGCCAGAGCAACCTGATGAGGAAGATTAATCGGTAACTGTTTTAAGTTGTAATTCTGGGCTTGGACGTTGAGATTTAGGGCAGTAATTTCTGGTATACCTGCCTTTTTTGCATTGGCTAATATGTTACCAGTAACATTTAAACCGGGAGCAGTTGCTCGTTCAATGGTCAGCCTTTCACCACTCCAAGCGATCGCAGCCGTCAAGGGTTGTTCAAGACCAGGGATACCTTGGGATAATTGTACCTGTCCAGCAGCACGGACATCAGCTAATTTAGATGATCCTAGCCTGCCAGCTAATTGCAACTGACCGCCAAATTGACCACGCAATTGCTGATTTAACCGATTTAATTCCACACCATCAGCATTAACTACAGCTTGATAGCGACCATTGTCCAATTGGATATTAGAGGCTGCGATCGCTCCACCTGCAACATTTAACCGTCCCTGACCACTGGCTTGGATAGTTTGCGGTTTAAAAGAATCAACAGAACCCGCCACGTTTCCTTGACCAGTTAAGGTTCCTCGTAACTGCGGTGGTACTGCTACCAACTGCTGCAACGGTACATTATTTGCTTGAATTTGTGCCTGATATACACGATTAGCCACTTGGATATTAAAGGCTTTAATAGTCCCACCTGCAACATTAATTAGTGCCTGACCATTGGCTTGAACAGTTTGTGGTTTAAAAGGATCAACAGCACCCGCGACATTGAACTGACCATTTAACGTTCCTTGGAACTGCTTTGGTACTGTTGCCAACTGCTGCACAGGAACATTCTTAGCCTGGACTTGCGCTTGATATACACCATCAGCAATTTGAATATTAGAGGCTATAACAGCACCACCGCCAATAGCAAGACGACCCTCACCACTGCCACGTAGCGTTTTCAGACTGAAATTATCTCTGTTACCTGCGATTTGGAACGTACCCGCTAATGGATTATTTAAAGCTGGGGGAGACTGTTTCAATATTTGCCCTAACCGTACATTATTAGCTACAAGTTGAGCAGAGAAACTTTGGTCTTGCAGTTGGACATGAGAAACTGCAACTGTGCCGCCTCCAATTTGAACTCCTCCACCATCAGTGCGAATCGTGGCAATTTTAAATGGTGCTGTGCTACCTGAGAGGATGAGACGACCATTGAACTCTACCCCCGCCAAAGAGACATTTTGCAGTTGACTTTTGTTTACAAAGGGTTCTAACTTCACCCCAGAGGCAACAGCCACAGCTTGCCAACGCTGATTGGCATAACTACCAGTTGCCCGTACTGTACCACTACTTACATTCAGAGCCACATTACGGAAAGAGACGGTGCGATCGCTAGCGATCGCAACTTCGCCAGTTCCGGGGTAAGTTCCGTTAGGAGCCTCGAATTGTACCACAGTTTGGGCATTAGTAGGAGCGCCAGTTAGTTGGGCTGTAGCTGAGACATTGCCGATTTGGAAATTGGGTGTTGTTTCGTAAACTTTAGCGATCGCATCCCCTGGAACATTCTGGGCAGCGAAATTTAAATCCAGTCGCGGGTTTTTACCGAGTTGAATTGTGCCAGCGCCGATGATTTCACCACCAACTTTCCCTTGACCTTGAATATCTTTCAGGGTAATTAAAGAAGATTTAGTAACAAGCTCAAATTTACTACTGATATTATTAAAATCAACTTTGTCAATCCGGGCAGTTTTAATTGTGGCAACTGTACCTGAGAGAATTGGCTCTTTTATTGATCCGGTAATCTGCAAAGAAGCTTGTACTTGTCCAGCGATCGGCACAGGTAGTTTTACCTTGAGAGTCTCCTGGGCATTAGCCAAACTCACCGAATTTACACGCGCTGCCAACTTAAAACCTGCTTGAGTGTCGATGATTCCCTTCGCCACTAAGGGAATTTTGCCGTAGTTGGTAGTAACATTATTTAACTGCAACTCTGTTCCCTGGAAGTGGAGGTTTCCTTGGGTATTGCTCAACAGTTGCGGCACTTTGGGTATTTGGACTGTTACGCCTTGCACAGCAGCGTTGCCAAACAATAAAGTCCGCTGTCCTGGCATCAACCGAATTAACAAGTCGCCATTGGCTCGACCCGCCTGTAAGTTCACTGGTAACTTGATTAGGCGAGTAATATCCTCAGCCAGCAAGTCTTGCGATCGCACCTGAAACTTCCCTGCTAGCATCCGAGAACGTGTCTCTCCCTGAATGGAAATACTGCCACCACTATCTGCTTGACCCCCGACATCAAACCTGATGAACTGGTTTTTTGCTAAAAGTTGGGCAGAACCGTTCAGTTGAGAAAATGTTACAGGGGATGAGGAGGATGTTACTCCCCCTACTCTTTTCTGCGGCATCAACGCCAGCTTGCCATTGCGAAACCGCAGGTTGTCCAAATCGGTTTTAATTGCGCTACCTTGACCAGACGACGCTATCTTAGTGGAAACCCAGCGCCCTTGGTTATCCTGTTCAATGTAAATATCTGAGTTGACTAAAGTGACATCTAGTATTAGATGGCGGTTAAAGATTAGTTGTAACAGGTCAAAACCCACCTCCACAGATTCGACTGCCGCCTGATCTGGATCTGTGGGTGTGGCTGGGATAGTTGAAGCTCCAAACTGCACTCCCATCAACGAAAATTGTGTGACTCTTCCCAGTTTTACCGGACGGTTGAGTGTAGTCGTGAGACTTTGTTGTGCCAAGGGTGTTAACTCTGTTTGCACAAAAGTCCACAACCGCCAAATACCGACGACAATTGCTAACAGTAAAAGTCCGCCCAAGGCAATGCTACCCCGACTCAACACCAGCAACCATAGACGTTTGCGGATAGGGGAAAGGGAGTGATGATCTTGATTGGAAGAGTTAGTCATTTGCTTTCACAGTATTAATTGCCGGATATCGCTGGCACACACAAGCATTAACTGGCACATTGATTAACTATGCCATTTCCAGGATACGCCAACTAAATCCAAGACTCATTGGTTGAGTTACGGAATTTGCTTGATCTAACATTTATGCTGAATAATATTGGCGTTTTCAGGAAAATCTAAGCTAAATAGAGTGAAAATTGTTCTTGTGACTTTCGGTGAGACACAACCTAGAACTTTAATATCAATAGACCTTAAAAAAGAAAAATGATTACACCTATGCGTGTTTTTGTGTTAATGTTTAATGCTCGAACGGAAAATGAGGGGATTCACACGATTCGGGAGGGCGATGCCGAAGGCGGCAAGCTACGCAATAAAATTCTGATGTTCGAGTCAGAAGACGATGCTACCCGCTTCGCCCTGATGTTGGAAGCTCAAGACTTCCCCTCACCGACACCAGAACCGATCGATGCTGAGGAAATCAAGGAATTTTGCGAAAGTGCTGGATATGAATGGGAAATCATCCCAGAAAACACCAATTTAGTTATCACTCCCCCAGAACTTAACGTGGAAGAAACCGACTGGCAAGCAGATGCCCAGAAGCAGGATACTCTTGAAGACACATTCCCTCTCAATCAACAGCCACTAGAAGAACCAGAATTGTCTGATTCGGAACTAGATAAGATGCGTCGCAAATTGGAAGGATTATTGTAATTTGTCATTAGTCATTAGTCATTGGTGAGCCAGTGCGGCCTTCTCCCAAAGGGAGAGGCTAGCGCCTTCCCTTCGGGACGCTATGCGAACGCGGAGCGTCTCGTAGAGAAGGGGGTTTCCACGCCACTTGAGCAACTGGTGAATCCGAAGGGTCATTGGTTAAGCTAATGAGCATTTAAGTTGCATAAAAGTAGGGCTGTTCGCGAAGCGTTCCCGTAGGGTAGCCCTTACTACAAAGGAATTATTGGGGAAAAATGAATGACGATTAGCTTATTAGCCATTGGTCGCTTGACTAATGACATAGACAGCCCAAAAAGCGGCTACTCTACGAGAACGCCAAAGGCGAACCCGTAGGATAGGACAAAAGACTAAGGACAAATTACAGGGGACAAATGACAAATTTGCAGGAACGCGGACATCTTTTAACCGAGTTGGTAAATCCTAACAGTCTTAACTTAGACCAGCTGAGTTCTCTGGAATTGGTGGAGCTGTTTAATAACGAAGACCAAAAGGCAGTTGCGGCGGTTGCGGCGGCGAAAATTGAGTTGGCACAAGCAATTGAGCGCACCGCAGAGCGTTTGCGCCACGGAGGACACCTATTTTATATCGGTGCGGGCACAAGTGGTCGCTTAGGGGTGTTAGATGCTGCTGAGTGTCCACCTACTTTTTGTACACCTCCAGAGTTGGTACAGGGGATTATTGCTGGTGGTGCGGGGGCGCTGGTACGTAGTTCTGAAGATTTAGAAGACAGTATTGAAGATGGTGAGGCGGCGATCGCTGGGCGACACATTACCCAACTAGATGTAGTAGTTGGCATTACCGCCGGTGGGACAACACCTTATGTCCACGGTGCGCTTCATGCTGCGCGTCAACGGGGAGCCACTACTATTTTTATCGCCTGTGTTCCAGCCGAACAAGTTAGCTTTGATGCCGATATTGACATTCGCCTATTGACTGGACCAGAAATAATCGCCGGCTCAACTCGCCTGAAAGCTGGTACCGCTACGAAGTTAGCTTTAAATATGCTTTCTACTGGGGTGATGGTCAAGCTAGGCAAAGTTTATGGCAATCGCATGGTGGATGTGGCCGTAACAAATCAAAAATTACGCGATCGCGCTTTAGGAATTTTGCAAGACCTCACAGGTTTAAGTCGGGAAGCTGCTGGTTTTTTACTAGAACGTAGTGGCAAGTGGGTTAAGCTAGCGCTATTGATGCACTGGACTGGTTTAGAAAAAGACGAGGGCGATCAGCTTCTTTCCGAAAACCAAAGTAATCTCAGAGCAGCTGTTCTCAGCTATCAAAACCACAACCAACCTTAAAGAAATTTTCCTAAATAAACCACTTCTACTTTCTGACTTTTCACGGCATTAGCAAAACCCTCTTCTTCATCTCTCTCCTAGAAGGAGAGAGATGAAAAATTTTCCTCCTTAGAGGATGTTTTAAAAGTCCTCTTGTCGGTAGCAAAACGTTCTTAAAAGGATTTGCCCTCATCCCCCAACCCCTTCTTCCAGATTTGGGAGAAGGGGAGCCAGAATGTCAAAGTCCCTCTCCCAGATAGGGGAGAGGGATTTAGGGTAAGGGTGTTTTCTACAAGCCAAATGCCATTTGACTTACTAAAAATGGTATTTTGCTTTCTCATTTCGCTGTTTTCCGTAGTTAATTACCTTCTAGCAAAGTCCAGAAGTAGCCATCTGGGGCAACAAAGGAGAAACTCCTCTCGCCAAACTCATTACTAATGATATCTGTAACTTTTTGTGCAATACTTGCTTTAATGCGATCGCAATACTCCTGTATTCCCTTAACCCGATAGGTATATAAAGACATCCCCAAGCTACCTGGTTGGGCTGCTTCAAAGCGCGATTCTAAATTAATATCTTCTGGGAATCGAACGATGTAAAGCCTGCCACTGCGTGCAGCCATCAGGTCCGACTTAGAAGAACGGGGATCATCAAAGGTAGTCACAATAAACTTTTCACCAGGGTTAAGGTCAAAAATATCTCGACCTGCTAGTGAAGATTCATAGCTAGTTTCGACATCATCACGCACACGCAGCAAACCCAAAACTTCTTCATAAAATTTCAGGGTTTCTTTGCTGTCATCTTGAACAATGATCCCCAGATGGGTAAACTGACTAGCCTTGAGAGCAGCATTATGGTTAACTTGTCCGTAATGCGGTAGTGTATAGCCAAACCGTTGAAATAAAACCTGTCGAGCTAAGGGTTGCAATAGTAGCATTTCTCGCACACCAACTGCTGGCTCAATAAAAGAACGGGTTCTCCTCTCTTTGTTGTAGATGACTTCCCAATAAGGGTTAGAGTGCCTAATAGGCAAACCTGCGGCTTTTGCATCCTCTATATGATTTAAGATATTTAAAACATCCGTTGTTAAACTTGTCGCCCAACGATTTCCCTTAATTTTCATTGAGGAAATTTCTAAACCTTTATGGGTGGGGTTTTGCCAAACCATCAGCCGAATCAAACCATGATCTGCATTTTGGTGGTAGAGCCGGATTGAACGTAAAGATGAATTCACCCCATATAATTGATTGGCTACATCTGCGGTTAATTCACCGATTTCACCAATACCATAGCCAAATTGCTCCCAATACTGAATTGCCGAAATTGGCTCTGGGATGCCAATACAGACTTCATAGATCCCTTCAATTGCGGTTTGTTGTTCGTGAGTCATATATGAGTGCTGAGGGCTAAACCCGTCGCTACTTGATTCGCAGCCATAGTAATTATTAACAGGGCATGAATTCAGGCGATCGCTATTCCTGATATTAGTGCTATAAATAATCCTAAGAAAATATTAGCTGTAGCTGCCCGTAGCCTATCACTAATGATTAAGCTGATTGTTTGGATGTTCATCCTTTGTAACCGTAGGTGATACTGCTGTTACCACACTTTTTTCTTGGGCTTGTATTTCCAGTAATTGGGGAATCGTCACAAATCGATAGCCTTGGGCTTTCAGACCTGCGATCATTTCTGGTAAAGCCTTGACAGATTTGGATCGGTTGCCGCCTCCATCGTGCAACAGTACAATTGCACCAGGTTTTGCCTGTTTCAGCACATTTTTGACCAGCATTGGTACTTGAGGCGAACGACTTTCAGCGTCTCCTGACTCTTCTGACCACATCATGACGGCGTACTTCTGGTTTTTGGCATATTGAGCTAATCCATTATTCAAAAAGCCACCAGGGGGACGAAACAGAGTAGTTTTCTGTCCTGTCGTCTTGTAGATGATGTCTGCTGTGCGATCAATTTCACTAGCCGCAGTCGCTCCATCCATTTGAAAATACCAATGATGCCATGTGTGATTACCAATTACGTGACCATCAGCAGCCACTTGCTTGGCAATCTGGGGAAAATACTTCACCATTTCTCCAACCATGAAGAATGTCGCCTTGATATCATTTTTCTTCAAAATTTCTAAAATCTGTGCCGTATTTTTGGGGCCAGGTCCATCATCAAAGGTCAAGGCGATGACTTTCTCATTTGCTTTTAGTTTCCCTTGATAAACAATTGTTCCCTGAAAAGGCTTTGGCACTTCATTCATCTGGTTTATTGCTGGGGAAACAACGTGTGCAGATGCACTCATTGCCCTACCTAAACTCGTTTTAGTGCGATCGCCTTTTAACTTTTGAATTCCCAACAAATGGTCAAGTCTAGTTGTGCCTACAAGCAGACTGATACTCAAACTACTAGCAGTAGTAAGCAATGTAATGATTGCTACTTTCAAAGTGAGAGTTAATTTATGACTGGACACCTTAAATCTCCTTAAATATTAATCATTAGTCATTAGTCATTAGTTATTAGTTATTTCCCCTTCCTCCCCCCGCTTCCTTATCGCCCTCTTATTTAATTCGCACTCGGTTGTAAATTAATATCTCTCCTGCTAAAAGAAAAAAGAATAAAAAACCTTGAAACATCCCAGTTAAAGCTAAAAGAAGTCCCAATTTAATCTATACTAATTCGCCACCTACATACAAAAGTCCCATCAAAAGACTAGATAAAATAATATTTAGTGGATTTAAGCGGCAAATAAAAGCAGCAATAATGGCAGTATAACCATAACCCGCAGAAATGCTAGGACGTAGTTGACCAATAGGGCTTTGGACTTCGCTCTTTATCCCAGCATACACTGCTATTTTAAGGGCTGAAGCCCTGAGTAAAAACCTTTAATTATTCATGCCCACTTACTTTTATCTATACATCCAAAAACCTGTAGAATCTTCCTCGTTCCCAGGCGGGAGCCTGGGAATGCATTAGACTTCTTGCATAAATCAAAAAAAGAACCCCACCCCGCCTTTGACTTAAGTTAAATTCTCCCCTAAGAGCCTGCTCTTAGGGGCTGGGGGTGTGGGGTGTTAGGAACTTTTGCAAGGAGGTCTATTTATCAAGGCTCTGCTTCCACTCAGACATTGAGGCAGAGCCTCTAGATGGGCATTCCCATACGGAGTATGGGGACGAGATCAATAATGAATGCAAACTTTTTTAGGGTTGTGATCAGCGCCTAAACAATCGATAAATGTTTAATGTAAAAGCATTCAACTTGACATCATCCCCGCCGTAAACGGTCGGGGATTCCTAAGACTCACGACTTAGGTTTCTGTTTCATAGCAACCGCCTCACCCCCTAAGAGGATTTGGTCTTATGTCCGCTCCACAGACTTTACGACCGTGTGTCCCACGGCAACTTGAAAAAAACTTAATGTTCAGGTGTTTTGTAACTTAAGGATGTTTCCATTGCCTCTTGTTCTTATCCCAGTCTGCCGACATTTGGGCACCGTCGATAGTCTTGTATCGAACTCTGGGGTTAGGCTTTCTGTCTCCGATGTCTGAGTGGGTCAGCGACCACTCCTAACTCTACCACAATACCTCTGATAGAAATACAAACTTTGTTAAAGCCGGGAAACAAAGCACGGGGTTTTAAACCCAACTTTCTGATAAAAATAACCCAATGCTGATGTGGGGTACGATCGCTGCTTTCGGTGCCAGAATTTTCAGTACTCATCTGCTTATAGCCTCCCACATCATATGTAACACTTGTAATGTTAGTCTGGAGACTCTTCAGAGATAGGTTCCGATTCGGTTTCAAGTTCTTCTGTTTTGACTTTGGCTGGAGGTTTAACGGGTTTTGGGCCACGCGCTAGGGCAGGATTCCCCGGCTGCCTCTTTTCATCCCCATAGGATGATGCTTTTTTCTCTGTGCCAGAGGAACGATTACGAGTCGGTTTTGAGCTTTTGAGGTTGGATTCAATAGGAGGTATAGAATCGGAGTTTTCGGAATTGTTGTCAGTACTTCCTTGGGACTGACGTTCCGATTTCTTGATTGGGCGTTCTACCATTGTTGATTTTTGCAAATTTATCTGTATAGTACATCGGTTTGGTGACTATTTAAACTGTTGAGTAGCATTTTTTAAAGATTTTATCAGAAAAGAATTTCGGAGTCACAATTGAGAATTCAGAATTTAAATGTGAAAATGGGTGCGTTCTCGATAGCTGAACGCACCTGACAACTATTCAACAAAATCACGTCGTGCCTGTTGAGTTAATTTCAACTTTGACTCTAAAACTACCCAATTCTCTTGCTCAATTAAGTTAGTCAACTCATCGAGATTATGGCGATACTGTTGGAGCGATCGCAGCAATGCTTGACGATTATACCGCGCCATCATTACGCCTAACTCTGGATTGCCACCACCCACACGACTGGTATCCCGAAAGCCGGAACTAGCTAACTTTTGGGCTAATTCCAAAACATCTGTTTCAGTTTCACTCAAACAAGCAGCAATCAATGAGGAACTGACCATTACAGGTAAATGGGAAATCCAACTAACAGCGCGGTCATGTTGCTCTGGTTGACAATGGTAGATATTCGCTCCCAGCGATCGCACAATTTCCTCCACAACGGTAATTGCAGTGGTAGTTGTTGTCGTTACCGGTGTTAATACATAAGGTTTATCGACAAATAAATGCCTCTGTGCAGCTTCTATCCCACTCTCTGTTCTTCCTGCCATTGGATGACCGCCGATAAAATTATTCCAAAGGGGAGAAATCGCCTTGACTATCTGGGCTTTCGCCGAACCTACATCAGTGACAACGGTAGCGACAGACAAATGAGGGATCAACTGTTCAAATTGAGGCACAATGAGGGCTAGAGGTGTACAAATAAATACAACCTCTGCGGTTGCCAACAGGTTCAGATCAACTGATGCTTGATCAACACTGCCGAGGGCAACTGCCTTTTCACAGGTGGATTCACGGCGACTAACTCCTAAGATATGATGTCCTTGCGATCGCAAATCAAAACCCAAAGAGCCGCCGATCAGTCCCAGTCCTAAAATCCCAATATTCATTTTTGATTTTGACATTCCGTTTTTTCTGACTTTACCAACTATTAAAGTTGGCATCCAAGGGGTAGCATCAATGACTATAGAGGAATTACTGGAACAATATGCAGCAGGAGTCTTAAACTTTAGTGGTGTTGACCTTGCGGAAGCTAACCTGAGTGGGGTTAAACTCAGTGGCGTAAATCTTAGCGATGCTAATTTGAGTATAGTTAACTTGAGTGGCGCGAATCTGAGTGAAGCTAACTTGAGCAATGCCAAGCTGAATATAGCCCGACTCCGTGGCGCGAATCTATCTAACGCCATCTTGAATAACGCCAGTTTGAACGTCGCTAATTTGATTCGAGCGGATCTCAGTCGCGCTCAACTTAAAGGAGCTTCATTGATCCGCGCCGAGTTAATTCGCGCTGATCTCAGTCGCGCCGACCTGTCAGAGGCTGACCTCACCAGTGCCGATCTGCGAGAGGCGACACTCCGCCAAGCGAATCTCCGTCAGGCTAACTTGAGTGGGGCACTCTTGAGAGGCGCTTCCTTGACGGGAGCTAACTTGGAGATGGCTAATTTAAACTCCAGTGACCTGAGTCGTTCTGACTTGAGCGGTGCAAATTTGCGAGATGCCGAACTCAGACAAGCCAATTTCAGCCATGCTAACTTGAGCGGGGCAGATTTGGGCGGGGCGAATCTCCGGTGGGCAGATCTGAGGGGGGCGAATCTCCGGTGGGCAGATTTGAGCGGCGCAAAATTGAGCGGGGCTAATTTAATTGGCGCAGATTTAAGCAATGCAAATTTAACGAATACTAGTTTAATCCACGCCGATTTAACTCAGGCAAAATTAATTAAGACGGAATGGATCGGTGCTGATTTAACAGGAGCAACTTTAACTGGGGCAAAACTTTATGCCACCTCCAGGTTTGGTTTAAAAACCGAAGGTATGACTTGTGAATGGCTTGATCTTAGCCCCGCAGGCGATCGCTCCATAATCCAAAAGTTCGATTCCGAAGACTCACGAGATTTTTTTAACGAAACACCGCCAACAATTCGGATTATTGTTGATGCACCCCTAGAACATGAAGCCAGTTTTGCGATCGCTGGGGCTTACTACCAAATTGCTCAAGAATACCGGGGGCTGAAACAACCCCCAAGCATCGACAGTGGGTGTCGTCGCACTGTTTTCACCTTTTATCTAGATAGCGACGAAGCCTTATTTTCCACTGCTTACATTGTGATTCTTCCCTTTCTAGATGCGGCATCTACCCAAAAGAATATTTTCAGTCTGGTGGAAATGATTAATAGTGAAGTTGTTGCCAACAAAAATTTCAAATCGCCGGATATGGTGAAACAATTAAATATTCTTGTAGAGCAAGCCATAAGTCAGGCTACAACAATTAAACAGATGAAAAAAAATATCGCAGTCGCCGCAAAATTAAATTTTTGCCAAGCCCCAACCCAAATAATTTTAACGAATTCCAGCGCCCACAATTTGATTGTCCATGACCATCCCAACTTTGGGAAAAGATTTATTAATCGCTCTGCTCTCAATACTTCAGCTTATGATGATACATCCCATAACTCCACAAAATATATATTGCCTTCCTTAGATATGGTTATAGATTTTTTTAAAGGATTTCACTATATTAGTCATTAGTAATTCGGCATTGGACAAATGAAAAATGACAAATAACAAATTTCTGGAGGATAAAAATGCGCGATACCTTTAATAAAATCATCGGTCGAAATCGCTATGTAGTCTTTCGCCTATTTCTGCACTTAGGGGGAGGTGAGGTAGCCCCAATTATGGGAGTATTGAATAGTGCTGGACGAGATGCGATCGATGCCGATGGCGATTTAGAAGTTTTGGGAGAAGGATTGGTAGAAATTAGCCAAACCCTGTTGCAATACGATGAATATTGGCTTTCTGCTGCCAACGAAGGCGATGTATTTTGGGATGAAGGCGAGGCGGGAGATTACGTGAATGAATTATTTACTGATTCTGCCCAAAGATATCTTAGTGAACCAGATTACAGTTCTGACTCTGGATTGAATCAACCTTTATCTATACCTGTAACCCGCAACGTCATTGTGATAATTACAGTAGCTTATGAAGGAGAAATACCACAGTTAGAAACTGATCTTTCTAACGTTCAGTCCCTGAAGGAAGCTTTTAAAGCTTTAATCAATTTGCACTATAAACATAAACTCAAGGCAATCCAAGTACATTTCTCGCCAGCACAGTTAGGCGATGAACTCACTAGCGATCAACTGTTGCAATATTACCCAGAATTGATTCCTTTGTAATCTGTTGGGTAGTCCGTACTTACTACTCACATCGAGAAATTTTTAAGCTCAGAGATAGGACAATAATCCAATGATCATGACCATAGTACGTAAATTTACAGCCGTTTTTTTAGCTCTGAGTTTGTGTCTGACAACTGTCGCTTGTGCAGGCCAAAACCAAACTAATTCTTCACCTAAGAACGTTAGCCAAAGCTTTAATGCCACCAAGCTGAGTGACGGGGAATATCAAATACAACAAGCTACTTATGACGATGCAACTGGGGAATACAGCTTGTTTTTACTTAACAATAATCCTCCAACCTTTGCAACCGAAAATTTGCAAATGGCACGGTTAACTGATGATCAAATCAAGCAAGGTAAGAAAAGCTATCTAAAGGTAGAAAAAGGACAACCGATTTTATATGTGACGGAAGACTTTAAAATTGAGTACGTCCACAACGTTACCGAGAATAAAACCAATCCTCAAACAGGACAACAAGAGACGGTTGTAGTCCGTCGAGAAAATAATTTCTGGGCACCGTTTGCTGGGTCTGTAGCTGGTAGCTTGGCTGGTCAGGCAATTGGTAGTATGTTCTTTAGACCCCAATATTATGTACCCCCTGTCTATCAATCAGGTCAAGGATTAAGTGGCTTCGGTGGCTATGGGGGAAGCTATGGCCAAGCAGTTCAAAACTACCAAACTCGCTATAATGTGCCACCCGCAGCCGTAACAAATCGCACTGCCTTCCGCAATACAGGCACAATTAGAAGATCATATCCGGGAAATTCAACTATACGCAATACACCGCGTAGCACTACAGGTAATAACCGTCCTTCGGGTTCTGGTTTTGGTGGTAGCAGCTTGCGACCCTCTGGTAACTCCAGCACCATCAGACGCAATTCTGGTAGTAGTTTTGGTAGCGGGCGTAGTTCAGCACCCCGCCGTTCAAGTGGTTTTGGCAGCAGACGCCGTTAGGAAATTCTAAATTCAATAAATACACCACCTAAGAAGTGAAGGTAGCGTGTTGCATAAAGAAGTCGGAGGATCACAAGTCAACCCTCCGGCTTCTCTTTATATCTCAATACGCTGGGGTTAAGGCTTGATTCTCCCTAACCTAACGTGAGTTCGACGGAAGTAAAAAACGCCAGGAGGTAGTGCAGGATTTGGGTAAATGTCAATCGAGGGTTTTTTGGGCAAATAGGTGTAAGCTGCCATTTTTAGTACTGACTCGGTTTTGGAAGTAGTCACAACAGGAAGTGTGTGGCGGTGTATATCCAAGATACATGAGAGATTTGCAGCGTCTCTTGTTAAGAAGTTTCCTGAAGTAAATGTGATTTTTCCGAGGTATGAGCCTGCTTACGGTGCTGGTTTGTTGGCGTTGCAGACAACTCAAAATTGACGGACTACTAACTGTTAACCGAAGAACGCAATAATACGAGTTTTCAGTCTGTAAATATCCGCCCTAAGAAAGTTACTATTTCAGACCAAGCAGCAGTGGTAGCACTAGAATCATAACGATAACCGTCGTCGCGCATGAATGTATGTTCTGCTTCATACAAAAGAACTTTGTGAGGCACGTTAGCATTCTCAATTGCTCTGATTATGGTTTGGCGATCGCTCTCTGGGATATGAGGGTCAAGAGTACCGAACACTATTAGCATCTCGCCTTTGATTTCACTTACCCGCTCGATTGTATCGGCTACCTCTTTACCCAGTTTGCCACTGGGAATACCAGTCGGGTAACAGCAGACGCAAGCCCGAATTTCGCTTTTAAATGCCGCGCGGAAAGCTAAATGTCCACCAATACAAAAGCCTAAAGTGCCTATTTGATTTGGAGAAACCGCACTCTCTGTTTTCAGAAATTCAATCACCGCCAGGCAATCGGCATCATAATCAGCTACGGAGGTTCGACGAGCATCGTCATTTCCGCGCATCCGTCCCAGATCGTCTGGCTCAATTACTAAACCAACTGGCTCAATTCGGTGAAAAATTTCTGGGGCTGCTACTACATAGCCGTATCCTGCTAAGTAGTTAGCTAGACGAATCATTGCATCACCTAACTGATAAATATCACTGTAGAAGACAATACCAGGGTATTTTCCGGTTGCTTTGGGAGCCGCTACATAAACACGCATTAAGCTGCCATCTACTCTTAACTCAACATTGCGCTTAGTGATTTGCACTTTTTTGTCTCCGTGTATTGCCGAAGGCATTCATCCGCATCTACACAATACCCGAAGTTTTTCCAGCATCCGGTTACTTTTAACCCACAATTTGGCGTTCTTCTGTCAGTGAAAGTTTGTTGCGATCGCCTTAATAGTTAATAAATAAGTATTAAATTTTATAAAGTAATGAATTGGGCTATTTAGATCATCTGTGATATGAATCAAAAAAATATTCTTACTTGGGGTGATGTAGCTTACGCTTCCCGAATTGCGACTGTAGGATCAGAGCATGAATGGGAAGCATTAGAACTGATTTGGCAAGCATGGGAAATAATAATCCAAGCTGGACTTACAACTTATTCTAATAAGCCTGAATTTTTGCAAGTGATCATACACTTTGTTGCTCTTGTAAGTTTTTACCTAGAATTATTGAACGAGGATGATTGGCAATACTATGCTTATTATTACATGAGCGAGTGGATTAGAGCTATTAGGATGGCTGATGATTCTCTCCAATACATAATCGAATGTGTAGATAGTTTGGCTTTACCCCTAGTGCCAAATTCAGAATTAGATAGTTTACTTTTATATTCTATAGATATTGCTTTACAGCAAATTATACAATTATTAATAGATAACCTTGACAATAATTTAATGTTATTTAAAGCACCACAAGCTATTAAGTATAAACATTTTGAAGAAGAGGAATATGATTTTCAAAGAATAGACGCTGAACTAATAAGTGAAACTATATTACTGGAAAAAATAATTAAATCATCTGAGAAGCATGAAGACTTTTATGAAGATAACCAATTTTTAAAATATGAAGTTGCAATTATAGAAATATTTGAAAATCAAGAAATTATGGATAACACAGATTTTACACCTGATTTTGATAATTTTGGTCATTTAGATGATTTTAAGCACTCACAAGAAGTTACGGATGCTGCTAATCAAGTATTCAGGTTTTTCTCTTCATATCAATTAAAACCTAAGCATTCTATTAAGCGAATTTCTGACGAAACTGGGTTTACTGAAGCAGAGTTAGGACGCTGGATACGTACAATTAATCGCAAAAAACAAGTAATTTTAAGCGGTTCGCCTGGAACAGGAAAAACCTTTATTGCTGAACACCTTGCAAAACATTTAATAGGTGGTAGTGATGGCTTCTCAGAACTTCTTCAATTTCATCCCACATACTCTTATGAGGACTTTATTCAAGGTATACGTCCTCAAAGCCAAGATGGACAATTAACATACCCTTTGCTTCCAGGCAGTTTTCTAAAATTCTGTAAAGAAGCAGAGTATCATCAAGGGACTTGTGTTTTAATTATCGATGAAATAAACCGTGCAAATTTAGCTCAAGTTTTTGGCGAACTAATGTACTTGCTTGAGTACCGAGATAGAGAAATTCCATTAGCTGGTGGTAACAGGTTTCGCATCCCGAAAAATGTCCGCATTATTGGCACAATGAACACAGCAGATAGGTCTATTGCAAATATAGACCATGCGCTACGCCGCCGCTTTGCATTTATTGAACTTAGCCCAAACCATGATGTCCTGCGAAGTTATCACCTAAAAACAGGTTTTGCAGTAGAGGGATTAATTAACATTTTACAGCAATTAAATCAGGCGATCGCAGATAAAAATTACGAAATTGGTATTTCATTCTTTTTAACAGACAACCTACGTGAAGATATAGAAGATATCTGGCGCATGGAAATTGAGCCATATTTAGAAGAGTACTTTTTTAACCAGCTACAAAAAGTAGATGAGTTTCGTTGGGATGAAATTAAAAATAAACTATGGATATAAACCCCGCACAACCAAGAATCATTGAACTTACAGAATACGAAAATAAATTATTTCAGCGTGATGAAATACCCTATTCAGCCGGGGTTGAGTTATATGAGAAATACAAAATACAAGTAGATATAGAATTTCCTACCTATAAAACGAGAGAAAATTGGAAACTGAAAGCTAAAGGATGGGTAGGTTACATTCCTGTAACTCCTGAATTGCATCTAAAAATAAATCCGAAAGTGCCTATCCAAAACCTCTTCGGAATGCTGGAATATGCCTACAATTTGAAAGGGTTTCGCTTTCTCGAAGGGCTGATGGATTGTGAATCTAACTCAGAAACAAGTCAGTCATTCTCAGGGTTGAACTCAGTAAGCAGTGGAGTTTGATAAATATGTGAGGTTCAAAGAAGCAGAACTTGATGTTCAACAAAACTCAATTTTTGTCAAGTTGCGAATAATAGCATAAGCGCTTAATAATAGAGAAGAATTATGTGGAATTTAGGTATTGTTCTTCTGCCTAATTTTCTAGGTTTTGGTGCGTTGTTCGCTTACGTTTTCACCTTGCTACCAAGTGGTTTAAAAGTAGTTTTTCCAGCAATTAAAAAAGCCGGAGGGTCACAATTCCTTTGATATTTAAAATTGGTGTTGATGCACCAGTACAAGCCGCATCTAGCCAGTGCATTTTCTCTAAATTTTGAGGAAAGCGATTAAATTTGGTCAACCCTCCTGAACCTGTTTTTACAGGTAATCTAGTTGTTTTTAAAACTTCCAGCAATGCCAAACGAGTTGTATTAAGTGCGGCTGCATCTGCTAAAGGTCTTCAAGCTTGACTTAAAATTTTCTGTACTCGCTCTAAGTGGAATATTACGCTAGAGTCGGTAAAAGTGAATACTTAAGATATATTCAAAACTTTGTAGTACGATTGAGTATTTAAATGGTTAAAGTAGCATTACTGATTGGAGTTAGTGAGTACGAATCTGATTTAGAGGTATAGCTAAGTGAAGGTATTCGACTTTGATGATACATTTAGATTGTGGCAACGCGATCGCACAGCCAGGAGCTAGACTATAAAATATGCGGACATGATATAATTGCCAACTCCTAAAAAAAATCCCCACCCAGACATTTGCCTGAGTGAGTAATATGAGGTGGGACAAGATAATCTTCCCAAAAGAAGTAAGGGAATTATTTGCTCTCTGTAAAATCAGCGTCAATCACATCATCGGCGCTACCAGAGCTAGATGTCGAACCACCATCTTGAGGTTCAGCATTTGGTGCAGCACCGCCACCGGCTTGTTGATAGATGTTGCTACCGACAGCGAATAGCGCTTGTTGCAATTCTGGGGTCAGCTTCTTGATTTGCTCATCGTCTTCTTTAGCAACTGCTTCCCGCACTTCTTTTACCAAACCTTCGACTTTGGTCTTATCAGCAGCCGGAACTTTATCGCCCAATTCTTGTAGCTGCTTCTCAGCTTGGTATGCCAAAGAGTCGGCTTGGTTCTTGCGTTCAATCTTCTCACGCCGTTCTTTGTCAGATGAAGCGTTCTGTTCAGCTTCTCTCACCATCCGGTCAACGTCATTTTTATCCAGGGTGGAAGCGCCAGTTATGCTGATGGACTGTTCTTTAGCAGTACCTTTATCCTTAGCGGTGACATTAAGGATACCATTGGCATCAATGTCGAAGACTACTTCAATTTGAGGAACGCCGCGTGGTGCAGGTGGAATACCATCAAGGCGGAAGGTTCCTAAGCTCTTGTTATCGTTAGAGAATTCGCGTTCACCTTGAAGGACGTGAATTTCTACGTTGGTTTGACCATCCACAGCAGTGGAGAAAACTTCTGATTTTTTGGTGGGAATTGTCGTATTCCGGGGGATAATTTTGGTCATTACGCCGCCCAATGTTTCTACACCCAAAGATAGCGGTGTCACGTCTAACAGCAAGATGCCAGTTACATCACCAGCCAGTACCCCAGCTTGAATGGCTGCACCAACTGCTACCACTTCATCGGGGTTAACACTTTGGTTGGGGTCTTTACCCAATACCTGCTTCACAATCTGGTGGACTGCGGGAATCCGGGTAGAACCACCAACTAACACCACTTCATCAATATCGCCTTTGTTTAACTTGGCATCCCGGAGGGCGTTTTCCACAGGAACACGACAACGGTCGATTAAGTCAGAGCAAAGTTCTTCAAACTTGGCGCGAGTCAAGGTTGTATCCAGGTGCTTAGGCCCATCCTGGGTAGCGGTGATAAATGGCAGGTTGATTTCTGCTTGAGTGACGCTAGAAAGCTCAATTTTGGCTTTTTCTGCGGCTTCAGTCAGACGTTGTAAAGCTTGCTTATCTTTTCGTAGCTCAATGCCTTCGTCTTTCTTGAACTTCTCAGCTAAGAAGTCAACTATTTTTTTATCGAAATCGTCACCGCCGAGGTGGGTATCACCAGATGTGGCTAGTACTTCAAAAACTCCGTCTCCTACTTCCAGCACGGATACGTCGAAAGTACCACCACCAAGGTCAAACACAAGAATGGTTTCGTTACTCTTCTTGTCAAATCCATAAGCCAGAGAAGCAGCAGTAGGCTCGTTGATAATCCGCAGAACTTCAATCCCGGCAATTTTACCAGCGTCTTTTGTCGCTTGGCGTTGGGAGTCGTTGAAATATGCCGGAACGGTGATTACAGCTTGGGTTACGGTTTCGCCCAGGTATTTGCTGGCATCTTCAACTAGTTTGCGAAGAACTTTTGCAGAAATTTCTTCAGGAGCAAATGGTTTACCAACGATTGGACAATCTAGTTTGACATTGCCGTTGCTGCTGAGGACTTTGTAAGAAACTTCTGTAGCTTCATTACTCACTTCGTCGTAGCGGCGTCCGATAAAGCGTTTGACTGAGTAAAACGTATTTTCGGGGTTCATCACCGCTTGGCGTTTGGCGATTTGACCAACCAAATTGTCGCCATTTTTCGCAAATGCGACTACTGATGGCGTTGTCCGAAAACCTTCAGCATTAGCAATTACTGTGGGTTTACCACCTTCCATCACTGCCACGCAGGAGTTCGTTGTTCCTAAGTCAATTCCGACTACTTTTGCCATTTTAGGTGCTGGCTCCGTATAACTACAAATGAATGAATGAATGAGAATATAAAGGACTAAATTTTGAACCAACCGGGTCAATAAATCAGCCAGTTCAGCATGAATACCTTTGGTTTGGCTTTCCTGGGGTTAAAACTCCAGATTATGCTGATATATATACTGAAGCTTAGTGCTAGCCAGTCCATGAAGGGTGGTTTCCCGAACCTTGCTTGGGACAGTTAAACTAACTAAATTGTGTTTTTAGTTGGTTCATGAATTAATTGCCTTCACTCTGTCTAATGTATAAGAATTAATACTTTCAGCAATTAGGGTGAACCGTAACGTCAGAGTGGTGTTTGCCGTCTTTAGAGGCAACAAACTACAAAAGCCTGGATTGATTCCGATCGTCTATCTCGGTGGTTGATGGGTTTTAATGCGGTTAGCCACAGCCCCCGGATTAGGTGATAGCGCCTATCTCAATCTAGTGGCAGCAACCCAACCCTTCTGGGGCGGATTCGCCCCCGCCCTTGTCACCTTTTTAATTACCTCAGGATGTCTCCTTAGCTCTGCGACTGCTGTTTCTAACTGTCCACGGATTTTGTATCAGTTAGCCAAAGATGGCTACTTATCGCCCGTATTTGCCGTGTTGTCCAGCCGGGGAGTGCTTGAATACCTTGCCAAACACGAGAAAAACCTTAGATTTATAATTAATGCGACGAGAAAAGAGTTTCCCAGTCAATCACAGGCGGTCTTTGTCCCTGGTTGACTATTTCAAAAATTTGTCTGGAACTACTTGGGTAAAAAAGGCATTCCACACAAGCGTTTGCTACGTCAATCCGGCTGGCATCACCCGAAAGTGTATCCCCGGTGGCTACGACCACACCGTATTTACCCCCGGTTTTTGCCTTGAGAAGGGTGTTGAGGTCGTATGACGTATATGGCCCGTCAATGAGGCGTCCTGGGCGGATAATGGTGTAGGGTAATCCAGAATTAATAATCGACTCCTCACCCTTTTGTTTGGCATCCAAGACGCCGAACGCGTTAAGAATACTAAAAGGAAACTGATTTTTACGGAGAATTCCACAGGAAGAGACGAAAACGAATCGCTGCAAATTCCGGGGTGCTGCTGCCACTAGGTTGCTGATACCTTGGGCATCGACCTTTACCGGACTATTATTTGCTTTTGCTTCACTAGATTTGGGGTTAAGGAAAGTGATTCCCCATTCAATCAAGTTTGGAGGTTGGTCAAACTCCCATCGTGTAGAGGGAAAGGCAGTGGTTCCGGTACAACTTATGATCTGGGTGACATCTGGCATTGCGGCTGGCAGTGTAGCTGGCTGGCGGATGTCACCAACGGCAATTTCTACTCTCTGGTTAAACATTTCTTCAGCTTTTGCGGCATTGCGTGTCAGGACACGAACTTTCAAGCCCTTTTCTAGCAGCTTGCCTACCACGAGTTGCCCTACTCCACCAGTAGCACCAGCAACTAGTACCAAATCTTTAACTGAAGTTTCAAAAGAAGTCATAAAAGTGCCTTTGAGATAGTCTATGCGGTTCTCAATTGTATGGAATACAGCCCACTCGTAGGCGGTAAAAATCAGCACGAATATTTTTTAGGCGATAACTGCGTAGGCGTAGCCCGTACTTCGGCAAGCTCAGTAACCATCGTAGACATCACACTTAGAGGGGGAATTGCGCCCCAATTGTTCGGTTCTACCACTGTCATCAGTACACAAATAGATATAACCTCTTAGGTAGTAGTGAAATGTCTACCCTAGACGCTGTTAGTCGCTCTTGAATTAAGGGGTGAAAACTTGTGTACAAATGGATATTGCCAAGCCTGAGCGAAATCTTGGCTGAAAATCAATCAAGTGTGACTGAATGTTCACCTGCTAAAGCACAGCAGCAGTGGCGTGTCAGCCTCGCAGCAACAGAACATTTGCTATTAAATACTTTAGCAGATTCTTCAACAGGCAGAACCCAAGGATTGGTTTTAGCTGCACCAGCACCATTATTGAGTCAGCCAAAACTGACTCAAAGCTTACAAACAGTAACTTTTACGGCAAAACCATTTAATCCTTTGGCGCTGATGCCATTTCAAATGCCACATGCGATGCCTGAGTTGGTAACAGAGCCACTTGTAGCGAGCGCAGTCCAAGTAAGTCGAAGTGCGGGTTACGCCAAGGCCTCTGTAAATGAAGAAATCGCTCCCGATGAATCGCTACTTTCCTTACTACCTGCCGATCCGTTGGGTGCAGAGCAGTTTTGCTTAGTTTTTACAGATAAATTTAGATTAGTACTAGTTTTAGCAACACACAAGAACGGTAAAAAAACCTTTTCATTTTCTTTTGAGCCAGAGGTAGTACAGCAGGCTTGGCGATCGCTAGGAGCAAGGGTAATGCTCGCTAATCCAGAATTTTTCGCCCGCCTGGATGCCTTAGTAGAACAGTATTCCCCGGTAGCACCAGATTACCGGATCATGATTGAGTTTAGCCAGTTGTTGCTTCAGGAATTAACCGAACCAGAAGGGACTGGGGACAAGGGGGACAAGGAAAATAACCCATGCCCAATGCCCAATGCCCAATGCCCAATCCTCAATGCCCAATCCTCAAATCCTGATGTAGAATTCCTCCAAGCCTTTGCTCACGAAGTCCGCACACCTTTAACAACTATTCGCACCATGACTCGTCTGCTGTTGAAGCGGCGAGACTTAGATGCTGGGGTGATCAATCGCTTAAAAATTATCGATCACGAGTGTACCGAGCAAATTGACCGCATGGAGTTGCTGTTTAAGGCAGCAGAACTGGAAACTACTGCTTCCACAAAATCTTCAAAAACTCAACTCACACCGATGTCTTTAGATCAAGTGTTGCAGCAGAGTATTCCCCGGTGGGAACAAGCAGCGCATCGGCGGAACTTAACTTTAAATGTTGTTTTACCCCAGCAATTACCAACGGTGGTGAGTAATCCCACCATGCTGGATCAGGTACTCACTGGTTTGATAGAGAATTTCACTCGCAGCTTACCCCCCGGCAGCCATATTCAAGTACAAGTTATCCCGGCTGGAGATCAGCTGAAGTTACAATTATCGCCCCAATTTGGGTGCAAAGATTCAAGTAAAGCCGCCACACCTACAACGCCACCAATTCGTAAGGCGCTGGGTCAACTGCTGATGTTCCAACCAGAAACGGGTACAATTAGTTTGAATATCGCCGCAACCAAGCATTTGTTTCAGGCGATCGGTGGTAAATTGATTGTGCGCCAGCGTCCACATTATGGGGAAGTTTTGACGATTTTCCTGCCTTTAGAAGTTAGCAAGCAGAAGCCGGGAGTTAGGAGTTAGGAGTAGAGAGGCGATTAATCGCCTCTCTACACGAGTTAGGAGTTAAAAATTCATAACTCATCACTCATAACTCATCACTAATTTTCTGTAGCGATCGCTCTTGGGGTATTGGTGTCAACTTAACGTAGAAGTTAGACTTGGCAAGCTTTCCAGGTTTGACCCTCACAAGAACAGCCCCTCTCCCAAAATTGGGAGAGGGGAGCAAATTCTCTAGTTCCCCGAATCCCAACTTGGGATTCGGGGTTAGGGGATGAGGGCAAAACGCCTTCTCAAAGCAGATTTTTTCTTAAGTTGACACCAATGCTCTTGGGGTATTAGCAACAGTTGCCAGTTGCACTGTAAATGTGGAACCTTCAGATAATTTACTTTTTACAGAAATAGATCCGCCAGAGCGTAACAGCAATTGCTGTACAATTGTTAACCCCAACCCAGCACCACCATAATCTTCAGTTGCGGCTGTACGCACACGATAAAACCGCTCAAAGATTTTGGTAATTTCGTTTTCGGCAATACCGATACCTGTGTCACGGAATTCTAATTGGACATAATCGCCTTGAATACGAGCACGCACCCATACTTGACCACCATTAGGGGTAAACTTAATGCTGTTATGTAGCATTTTGATCACAATTTGCCTCAGACCACCGCTCACGCACCAAACAGATGGGATTTCAGGCGGTACAGTGTAGGCTAAGATAATCCCTTTTTCTTGGGCTACAGTTTGATACGTACTGACTACTCCAGGCACAATATCTGAGAGACGCACTGACTCCAAAGTAGTTCTCTCCAAATTCCGTTCTAGCTGCACCAGTTCCAACAAACCAGTAATCAGGGAATTTTGTTGATCGCACTGGGTATTTAACATCTGTAAATAACGTTGTCGCTGGGGGGGTTTAAGATTAGGGGAATTCAATATCGAAAGTGCTGTCTTCATGTGCGTCAGGGGTGTACGCAATTCCTGACATACATTTTTCAGGTATTCATCTTTGAGTTGCTCTTTGTTGTGCAGTTCTTCCTTTTTCTGCTCCAACCTAGTGGTGCCTAGTGTGATGATTTGACGATTAATTTCATCTTGTCGAAGGAGTTGTTTTGCCAACAGTTGATTCATCAGTGCGGCTTGAGGCACAGTTGGACAAATAAAACTAGCAAGTAAAATTGGCGATGATTCTGGCGCAATCCCTTTTCGGATACCATCTAATACTTGCTGAATTATTCTCCCCTCAACAGTAGTTATAATCAGCAACGGCTGGTTTTTGTTTTTATTAGTATTTACCTTCACCGATGTCTGATTTTGGCGTTTTTTAAGTGGTCGATAAGCCAAAATTAAACTGCAAAACTGGGGCGATAACACCATCAAAAAGTTTTCCCGTCGCATTTGGCTATCTGGTGGGAGGTGAACAGAGACATGATGAGAGGATGAGGGGGATGCATTTACTCTTCCCTCTGCCTCATCTCCCCCTGCTTCCTCAATCTGACAAGTATAAATGAGACTAGACGCACCTACAGAGGATTTATAACGCGCTAATTCTGATTGCCAAATTTTATCTGGTGGTAGCTTCACCCATAAAGTTGCTGCAATTTGCTGCTCAATTAGTAAGTCAATTTGCGCTCTCACCAGTGATAGCAGGGTAGCAGGACTGAGGGACAATGGTTTAGGAGGCACTTGCACTCCCATAACCAGTTGATAAACAGACAGTTCCTTAGCCAGAGATACATTCATGAGTCAAGCACAACAAGGATGAAGCAAGAAATAATTCTGTTTTCGATTCTCGCCTTTATGTGTGCATTTTTTACAAATCCCCACGGAAAGAAACATGAACTATGAATTATGGGCGATTTTAATTTTGTGAAATACACATTTTAGGGTAGCACATATCTGCTACCCTTGAGATTAAGCCGATATGTTCAGTCTTTGGTGTAAAGCGTCGCGTGCGTGTTCTCGGTCGTCAAAATGTATTTTTTCAGTACCAAGAATTTGATAGTCTTCGTGACCTTTACCAGCAAGCAAGACTCCATCACCGGGTTGTGCTTGTAAAATAGCAGTACGAATTGCGATTGCGCGATCGCAAATTACAGTTGGCTGCACTGTGTCAGCAATTCCCGCCAAAATATCTTGCAAAATCCGTTCTGGGTCTTCAGTGCGGGGATTATCCGATGTCACCACCGCCACATCAGCTAATTCAGCAGCAATTTTACCCATTTTTGGGCGCTTAGTGCGATCGCGATCGCCTCCACAACCAAACATACAAATCACCTTCCCAGGTATAAACGGACGTGCAGCTTTCAGCAAATTTTCTAAACTATCCGGTGTGTGGGCATAATCCACAATCACGCTAATATCTTGGTCAGGACTAATCTCTACCCGTTCCATCCGTCCGGGAACTCCGGGAAACTCCGGTATCACAGATGCGACTAACTGTAAATCTAGCCCTAAGTGTAAAACTGCTCCTACGGCTGCGAGAAGATTTTCTAAATTATATTGTCCGACTAGAGGCGATCGAAAAGCCACGTCACTATGAGGTGTATGTAATGTCCCACTGACACCATTGGGCTGGTAATTTAAATCACTCATCCATAAATCAGCGCTGTTATCGTTGACACTATAACTCCAAACCCGTTGGGAATCCAACGAAGCGATTAACCGTTTGCCATAGGAATCATCAGCATTAATTATTGCCCGTCCCTTGAGATACTCAGGGCTAAATAACAACGCTTTGGCAGTAAAATAATCTTCCATGTCGCTGTGATAGTCGAGATGGTCTTGGGTAAGATTACTAAACACTCCCACCTCAAATTGACAACCCAACACTCTACCTTGAGCCAAAGCGTGGGAACTTACTTCCATCACCCCGAACTCACTACCAGCATTTACAGCCTCAGCTAGCTGCTGTTGCAGTTCCACCGCAAAGGGCGTAGTATGGGCAGCAGTTTGCTCAAAACCTGCCCAACGAGTGTAGAGAGTTCCCATCAAAGCTGTAGCTAGATTAGCTTTGATCAGCAGAAATTCAATTAGATGAGTCGTTGTAGTTTTGCCATTTGTACCAGTCACGCCTACCAGCTTGAGTTTTTGTCCAGGATAACCGTAAAAAGCACTGGCTATCTGGGCGCAAGCTTGAGTTATGTTACTTGCGCTGATTACCACAGCCTGATTTGTGGGAGGATTTTTATGTGCAGCTTCGAGAGAGACGATCGCAGCTACGGCACCAGATGCGATCGCACTTTGCCAAAATTCCCCACCATCAACCCGCGTTCCTGGCATCCCAATAAACAAATCTCCCACAATACAAGCATGGGAATTTGTCTTCAAACCCCTAACTTCCACATCCTCAAAAATCGGATAATTAGGCAATTGCTCAACACTATCCACCGCCGTTAGTAATTCCCGCAATTTCATCTTGTGAACCTCGCCACATTAATCTTGCGATTATTCTGCATTATTTTTTTCTAATTGGCTAAATACTTACGTAACATTTGCTCCAACTGCTGCACACTAGCACGAGGAGAAGGACGCGGCAATAATTTCTCTTCTTCCTCTGCGCCTCTGTGGTTTGATAAATAAATTACTGGCACCTCATACTCATATACAGCCAACCAATCTTCACGAGTCGTAATATCCCTAATTTCCAACTCGAAACTGAGATTTTGGATTTGTTCTAGCTTTTCCTGCAAGCCTTCACATAAATGACAGCCGGGTTTACTGTATAAAATTAATTGCATTGTTTCTTTAAGAAGTTATATAGCCTTTCCCAATCCCATGAAGTACATCATAGCCCCCTCCTCACTTGCCTACGGTGTACACGCGAATTCTATTCGCCAAGGCGCTTTTACCTAACTTCAGAAGAAAAGCTGCCAAAAATATCACAATTTGGGAAAATAAGAAAGTAAGTCGAATATTATACGACTGACCCAAATTCCTCTCGGAAAATATGACTCATCCTTTCCTTGAACGCCTGCGTAGTCCAGATAGCCCAGTCCTCGTCTTTGACGGGGCGATGGGAACCAACTTACAAACCCAAAACCTGACTGCTGAAGACTTCGGCGGCCCACAGTATGAAGGTTGTAACGAATACTTAGTCCACACGAAACCCGAAGCTGTCGCTAAGGTTCACCGCGACTTTCTCGCGGCTGGTGCTGATGTGATTGAAACCGATACCTTTGGCAGTACGTCCCTTGTGCTGGCAGAATATGATTTGGCAGACCAAGCCTATTACCTCAGCAGGACAGCCGCAGAATTAGCCAAGCGTGTGGCGGCGGAATTTTCCACGCCAGAAAAACCCCGATTTGTGGCAGGTTCCATTGGCCCGACAACTAAACTCCCTACCTTGGGACATATTGACTTTGACACCATGAAAGCAACTTTTGCTGAACAAGCAGAAGCGTTGTGGGATGGTGGTGTCGATTTATTTCTGGTGGAAACTTGCCAAGATGTGCTGCAAATTAAAGCGGCGCTGAATGGGATTGAAGAAGTGTTTGCTAAGAAGGGCGATCGCCGGCCGTTGATGGTATCTGTGACAATGGAAAGCATGGGTACAATGTTGGTTGGTTCCGAAATCAGTGCTGTGCTGACAATTTTGGCACCTTATCCAATTGACATTCTCGGTTTGAATTGCGCCACAGGCCCAGACTTGATGAAACCACATATCAAGTATTTGGCAGAACATTCACCTTTTATCGTTTCCTGTATTCCCAACGCGGGTTTACCTGAGAACGTCGGCGGTCAAGCGCACTACCGCCTCACACCGTTGGAATTACGGATGTCATTGATGCATTTTGTTGAAGATTTGGGTGTCCAAGTGATTGGGGGTTGCTGTGGGACGCGTCCAGAACACATTCAACAATTGGCAGAACTTGCTAAAGACCTGAAGCCAAAAGTTAGACACCCAAGTTTAGAACCCGCAGCAGCATCAATTTACACCACTCAGCCCTACGACCAAGATAATTCCTTCTTGATTGTCGGTGAACGTCTCAACGCCAGTGGTTCCAAGAAGTGCCGCGATTTGCTAAATGCAGAAGATTGGGATGGACTCGTTTCAATGGCGAGGGCGCAGGTAAAAGAAGGCGCACATATCCTCGATGTCAACGTGGATTATGTGGGACGTGACGGCGTGCAGGATATGCACGAATTAGTTTCGCGCATTGTGAATAATGTGACATTACCTTTAATGCTTGACTCCACCGAATGGGAAAAGATGGAGGCGGGTTTAAAAGTTGCCGGTGGTAAGTGTTTGCTGAACTCCACCAACTACGAAGATGGGGAACCGCGCTTTTTGAAAGTGCTGGAGTTAGCGAAAAAGTACGGCGCTGGTGTAATCATTGGTACTATCGATGAAGATGGGATGGCGCGGACAGCAGACAAAAAGTTTGCGATCGCCCAACGCGCATACCGTCAAGCTGTAGAATATGGCATACCTCCCACAGAAATATTCTTTGATACCCTAGCTTTACCAATTTCCACCGGGATTGAAGAAGACCGAGAAAACGGTAAGGCGACAATTGAATCTATCCGGCGGATTCGTCAAGGATTGCCTGGAAGTCATGTAATTTTGGGTGTTTCCAATATTTCCTTTGGTTTAAATCCAGCGTCGCGCATGGTGCTGAACTCAGTATTTTTGCACGAGGCGACGACGGCGGGAATGGATGCAGCCATTGTCAGCGCTAACAAGATTTTACCACTCTCGAAGATTGAGGAACGCCATCAAGAAATCTGTCGCCAGTTGATTTATGACGATCGCAAGTTTGAGGGTAACGTCTGCGTGTATGATCCCTTGGGAGAGCTTACCACAGTATTTGCCGGAGTCACAACAAAACGCGATCGCTCCTTAGATGAAAGTCTCCCCATCCCAGAACGTCTCAAACGCCATATCATCGACGGCGAACGCATTGGCTTAGAAGAACATTTGAAAAAAGCCCTAGAAGAATATCCCCCCTTAGAAATTATTAACACCTTCCTGCTAGATGGTATGAAAGTTGTCGGGGAATTATTCGGTTCTGGACAAATGCAGCTACCCTTCGTCTTACAATCTGCCGAAACCATGAAAGCGGCGGTTGCGTATTTAGAACCGTTCATGGAAAAATCAGAATCTGGCAACAATGGTAAGGGAAGCTTTATCATTGCCACAGTCAAAGGCGATGTCCACGACATTGGTAAAAACTTGGTGGATATTATCTTATCCAACAACGGCTACAAGGTGATTAACCTGGGAATTAAACAGCCGGTGGAAAATATTATCAAAGCTTACGAACAGCACAAAGCTGATTGTATTGCCATGAGTGGATTGCTGGTAAAATCTACCGCCTTCATGAAAGAGAACTTGGAGATATTCAACGAAAAGGGAATTAGTGTCCCCGTGATATTAGGTGGTGCGGCGTTGACTCCCAAATTTGTGTATGAAGATTGCCAAAAAACCTACAAAGGTAAAGTTGTTTATGGCAAAGATGCCTTTTCTGACTTGCACTTCATGGATAAATTAATGCCAGCAAAGGCCGCTGGTAACTGGGAAGATTTGCAGGGTTTTTTGGATGAAGTCGAAACTGCTGAAGTTTCGACAAATGGTCACAAAGAATCAGTAACTACAACTGCTGAAGAAACAACATCTGCTAAACCAAAAGAAGTAGATACGAGACGTTCTGATGCTGTGGCGATAGATATTGAACGCCCAACACCGCCTTTCTGGGGAACGCAGTTATTGCAACCTAGTGATATTCCCATCGAGGAAATATTCTGGCACTTGGATTTACAAGCTTTAATTGCTGGACAGTGGCAATTCCGCAAACCAAAGGAGCAATCTAAGGAAGAATATCAGGCTTTCTTGGCTGAGAAAGTTTACCCAATTTTAGAAACTTGGAAACAGCGAATTATTGAAGAGAATCTGTTGCATCCCCAAGTGATTTATGGGTATTTCCCTTGTCAGTCTGAGGGGAATTCTCTACATATATATGACTCAGAGAACCAATCACAACAGGTTGCAACTTTTGAGTTTCCCAGACAAAAGTCATTAAGGCGGCTGTGCATAGCAGATTACTTTGCACCAAAGGAGTCAGGAATTATTGATGTATTCCCGATGCAGGCGGTGACTGTAGGGGAGATTGCAACAGAGTTCGCCCAAAAGCTGTTTGCTGGGAATCAATACACCGATTATCTGTATTTTCACGGTATAGCGGTGCAGGTAGCGGAGGCTGTAGCTGAGTGGACACACGTCAGAATTCGCCGAGAGTTAGGTTTTACTGCCCAAGAACCCGACAATATTCGGGATATATTGGCGCAACGCTATCGTGGCTCACGGTATAGCTTTGGGTATCCAGCTTGCCCAAATATCCAAGACCAGTATAAGCAGCTGGAGTTATTGCAGACTGACAGAATTAACTTGTATATGGATGAAAGTGAACAACTTTATCCAGAACAGTCTACCACTGCGATTATTGCTTATCACCCACTAGCAAAATACTTCAGCGCCTAATCCTTCCCCTCTCCTTACCAAGGAGAGGGGTGCCCGAAGGGCGGGGTGAGGTTATTATCTTATGAACACAGCGCCTAATCTCTTTTCCCCTCTCCTTA
>NZ_JBTYKD010000011.1:0-31977 GCF_054880495.1 Nostoc sp. | reverse complement strand
ATTGCATAATACTTACTTCTCTGTACTCATTTGTTGGTGATATCTGCCACATCCATCGTGGTTAGAGCTTTTGGGAAAACTTTTTGGTTTACTGGAAATAGCTAAAAGCTCCGTATAGTGCGACCAACTCAATTTGCCAGACAGTGTTTGGCAATTCTCATAGTTCAAATAAAACAGACGCATATACTGCAAATTAGAACGGCTAAACCCCTTACCATACGCCGCTTTCAAATCTCGTGAAAGCACCTGTAACAACTTACTGCCATATTCTGCCCGTTCCTTGCCCGCTTGCTCAAACTCGACAATATAACGCCCAATCTGCCAGTAAGTTTCTACTAAAACTGAATTAACCTGCTCAAAAGCCTGTTGTCGCCCCAACGCCAAACACTCACCAATGCGATCTAACAACTGCTGATATGAACCATCATTAACCGCTAAATCACTCATAACTCAAACCCCAACGAGAGCCAACTGCGTCTGAAATCTCCAAACAGTTATTGATCAATAGTTACCATCCCCAATGCCCAATTTACCTTGTAATCCGCCGCATATAATTGCCCCATAACTGAGCTGCTTGAGCGCTGCTGCCAGATGTCGGGGAATTATTGTCGTTTCCCAGCCAAACACCAGTTACAAGCCGCCGACTAGGGATAAAACCGATAAACCACAAGTCAACGTTTTTATCAGTCGTGCCAGTTTTCCCAGCTTCGCCCAGTCCAATGGCAGCACTACGACCAGTACCTCTGCTGATTACGCCACGCATCAAATTAGTCATCTCATCGGCGACACCATTTGGCAGCACTCGTTTGTTGGCATCGGGATTTTGGTCGAAGGAGTAGATTACACGACAGGTTTTGATATCATTGCGATCGCGGCAATCACTACTGTCTAAAATTCGCTTAATCGCATGGGGAGGATTTGACACACCGTGATTGCCAATAGCGCCAAAAGCACCAGTCATTTCTAAAACATTCACCACACTTTGACCCAGCACCAAGCCCGGAACTGGATCGAGGGGTGATTTTATCCCCAAACGCTGCGCCATTGCCACCACTTTATCTAGCCCAATTTCTTTGGCAACTCGCAGGGCGATGGGATTTTCTGAAAGTGCCAGCCCAGTAGCAATATCAAAGCTAGTGTCAGCACCAGCACGGCAGGGTTTATAAGTAAAGCCTTGCCAACTTAAAGGAGCGCAGGAATAACTATTAGATGGTGAAATTCCCTGTTGAATAGCGGCGGTGTAAGTAAAGATTTTAAAGGTGGAACCTGGTTGTCTTTTGGCTTGGACAGCACGATTGAATTGACTTCTTTTGTAATCAGTGCCGCCCACCATTGCCAAGATGCTGCCAGTACTGGAGTCAAGAGTTACCACCGCCCCTTGAGAATAATTAAAATTTGCGCCACCGTTATTGACTGAATTCCGCAACGCTGCTTCTGCCTGACTCTGGTACGCTGGATCAAGCTGGGTTTCAATGATATAGTTTCCTTCTCTTGCGGCTCCCTGCCCCAAGATTGATTCCAACTCAGAGAAGACGTAACTGTAAAAATAAGGAGCGATCGTTTTAGCTTGCTGTTCGCAGACTTTAGGACTAACTTGAACAGTGGAGCGTCTAGCTCGGTTCGCATCCTCTGGTTTAATTTTGCCCATCTCTAGTAACCGCTTAATCACGCGATTGCGGTATTCAGCAGCTTCTAGCTTATTATGACTATCCCCACAAAAATCGAAGCCGTTGGGGGCTGGTAGAATTCCCACCAACGTTGCTGCTTCTGCCAAAGTTAATTCTTTAGCTGACTTCTCAAAGTAATATCGGGATGCATCCTCAAAACCAGAGGTATCTCCCCCCAAAAAAACCCGATTTAAGTACATCAGCAAAATATCATCTTTGCTGTAAAAGGTTTCGAGTTTCAGGGCGACAATTGCCTCCCGCAATTTGCGTCCAAGGGTATCCTGTCTGCCTACATATTCGCGGAACAAACTGCGGGCAACTTGCTGGGTAACAGTGCTTGCTCCTTGTTGCACATCTCCGCTGCGGCTATTGATCAACACGGCTCGTAAAATCCCCAAAGGGTCAACCCCAAAGTGCCAGTAATAACGACTATCCTCTGAAGCCACCACCGCAGCAGGCAAATATGGGCCAAATTCCTCTAAACGTTTCATGTCTACATGAGAGGTAGTTCGAGGCTCTCTCAGTGGGGTGGCTCCATCACGGGCGTAAACAACTACTGGGGCGCGTGTAGCTGTAGGTAGAGGTTTAACTGTAAATTTCAGCCATTCGACACCAATTACTAATGCTAACAGGGCACTGACACCGCCAATACCATAAGCTGTCAAACTTGCAGCTTTGACGTACCAGACTGGTGGATAGACGTATTGCAACCGCACAGAAGCAGCGAGTTCTGGAGGTCCCAGGGTGAGAATATCACCGTGACGCAGTTCCAGGGAACTAACACGACGCTTGCCACGATAAATGCCATTGGTGGAGTTTTCATCTTTGATGACGAAAACTGGTGTGCGCTGAGTAGAATTCCGCGATAGCGACAGGTGAATTTGGCTGACAACAGGATTACGGATGACGATATCGCTGGATTTAGAGCTACGACCTAGAATATAGCGATCGCCCAACAGTGGATATACTTCTGCTTTATCCGCCCCCGCATCCTGCACCCAAAGTTCCGGTACCTTGGCATTAGGCTTGAGCGCCAATTTAGAAAAATCGACCCTAGCTTGAATCGTATGTACTGCTTGAGTCAGTTGACCTAGTAACGTTTGTGGCTTGTGAGGCGGTTGGGGAGAACTCATCGGCTATTCACATCACAGTTTTTAGTGAAGAATCGGGCGAATTACAATCAATTTAGATGTTAGTCTTTCATCATTTTACTCATAAGCCAAAGCATAAATTGACTATACGGAACTTTTTTTATCCAATTTATACTTATAATTAGATCATATTTAAAGATAATTTGTAATTTTTGTCACTTCTTTACAGAGGCAGAAATTTTTTATCCATTTTCAAAGGCTTATTTTAGCTACTATTACTAGTTCAATAACTACAACCATAACTTTTGCTCTTGTATTTTTAAACACTAGTTATCAAGAAACAACAGATTTAATTTTTACCAATTTTACATATCCACATATTTTACAACAACCCTAAATATCTTCATTTAGGAAGATTTTCTAAATCTGATAGTTTGTTTTAATGGGGCGAGTGTTCCGTTGAGGTTAATTTTAGAATGATGGGAAAATCTCTGACCATGATTGGTACAGCTCTATCTTTGGCGCTCACCGCTAACATTGCTGTAGGCCAATCCAGTAAATCCCCTATAGCCCAATCCACTAGCGACGCCACTAGTTCACCAGCACAAATCAAACTGTCGCCAGAAGGGATGAAAATTCTCTGCGATTATTTTCCGCTCAACTCGCGCTGTCCCGGTGGCACAGCATCCACCCCTAGCGCTCCTAGTACCAGTGTACCAGCAGGAAGTACGCCCAATAGCACCACCACTCCAGATAGCACCACACCACGAGGAAGCGTTACCCCACCTGAACCTGGCGCTCCTGGCAACTTAACTCCAGCACCAGGAAGCGTTACCCCACCTGAACCTGCTACTCCTGGCAGCACTACCGAACCAGGTAGCCCAACCCCACCTGAACCTGGCACTCCTAACAACTTAACTCCAGGATCAGGAAGCGTTAACCCACCTGAAGGCACTCCTCCTGGCAGCACTACCCAACCAGGTAGCTCAACCCCACCTGAACAACCTGGCACTCCTGGCACTCCTGGCAGCAGTATCGAACCAAGTACCTCTCCCAGCACTCCAGGCTCTAGTTCGCCAAAAACTCCTGGCACAGGTAATTAAATTAAAAGCTGAGGCATAATCTGAATACTAATTTGCCATCAGCGAAGCGATCGCCAGCGCATCTTGACCTCTTGTACCAATTATGCAAACTGGTGTAAGATCACAAATCAAAATCTTTGGAACCTAGAGATCAAGTCTTCGCATATAGGACTAAACAAGGGTTTCAGTATATCAATAGCCTGGGATTAATCATCCCAGGCTTAATAATTTAATGGAACCCACCAGTTGAAGTCGGTGTTTTTTGCAAGGAAGCAATTAATAGGCAAACAATACCGATACTAATAAATGAATCTGCCACATTAAATACAGCAAAGTTAATCAGGCGAAAATCAATAAAATCAACGACGTAGCCTAAAACAAAGCGATCAATACCGTTGCCCATAGCCCCACCTAAAATTAAGCCATAGCCCAACTGATCCCAAAAATTTAATGTTGGACTAAACAACGCCAACGCTATCAACACTAAACTCACTCCTAAAGATAGCCAGCGCAACCATTCTACTTTCCCACTTAACAGACTAAAAGCGGCACCAGTGTTAGTGACATAGGTAAAGTGAAATATCCCAGGTAAAAGTGGTAGTGTCTGCCCTAAGTTAAAGGTTTGCACCACCCAGTATTTTGTTATTTGGTCTAAGAAAAAAGCTATGAAGGCAGCGATCCAGAAAAGGCTATTTTTTAAACGCATGGCGAATTAGTCATTGGTCATTGGTCACTTGTACTGAGCGAAGTCGAAGTATTGGTCACTTGTACTGAGCGAAGTCGAAGTATTGGTCATGAGCTTTTCACAAATGACAATCAACTAATAAAACATTAAGTGACGCAATATATATGCTATTACACTAACGGCACACACCAGAGTTAGTTGACCTGGTAGCGCAAACCAAGAGTATCTGAGGATTGCTTGCATCAAGGATAGATTTTCTGTGCCTTTCCACTGAAAAATATAGCTAATAATCAAATAAGTAATACCGCATAGGTGGAGAGTTAACAAGCCACAGATGCAACTAAAAGCGAGAGTTTCTAGTCGAGGTCTAGCTTTAAAGGCAAACAAGCCACAAATCCAAGCTCCAGGAATAAAGCCTAGTAGATAGCCAAACTGAGACAGCTTCATATAACCAATACCGCCGCCATCGGCAAATACAGGTAATAAGGTTAACCCCATGACTAAATAGGCAATTTGCGAGAGCGCACCGGCATTTTTGCCCCCTAAACAACCCACCAACAGCACTGCGCCAATTTGACAATAGACACCTAAAGAAAAAGTCTGAATTCCGTGCTTACTCCAACTCCAAGGTAAGGTGATGCCATAAGCTTCTAGGAAGGTACCACCCATTGTCAGGAGTAAGCCAATCATTGACCATAGTAATTGATTGGAAGCAGCAAACATTTATCAGGCAACCAGGGAAAGGCAAAAGGGAAAACCAACAGCAACCAGTATATTCATTAATATTGAAATGAAGTTTGTGCTGACATCTTAAGAACTAGCATATTTTCTTTTGCCTTTTTGGTATATAATTTTTCAATTCTGCGAATTGCGGCTTAGGTGTCTATTGTCTGAGATCTGTTCTAATTCTGGTATTTTGATCTAAAATATGGTAAAATCAATGCCATTGAGCTTAATATTTGTACTAATTTTTCAGAGCATTGCCTAAATTGAGTACAAAGTGCTTAAAATATTTCCTTAATCCAGTTTTTTTAGGCGATCGCTCCACATATTCTGCACATATAAGCAACTGACTGTTTCTCTTGCCCTACTTTGTATAACAATAATTTCACAGCCTAAATGAGATTGTTTAGTTATTTACTTCAGGTCTGCTTCGGCTGGTAAGCAGAAACAGTTTTCCATAAGCTCCCAAATTTATAAGCCTTTTGTTTTAACTTATAGGAATCATACATATTTGATTTCTGAAAAAATATCGGTAGTCTTGTAATGGACCCTCTTGCGTAAAATGTTGCAAAAAAATTGTAGGTTGGGTGTAGCTTTTGCGTAACCCAACATCCTGATAATCAGTTGGGTTACGCTCCGCTCCACTCAACCTACGTCTAATGCACTATTTTAGCCTAGACAGTCCACTACGTGACTTTCAAAAATCAAATACTAGTCCTATATTTGGACATAAAAGTTGCATATTACCTGGAAGTAAAACTCTTGTGGGCTGGGCATCTTAACCCGCCCTGGTTATGCAAATCAAAACTAGATTAGCTTACCACACTTTATCATCTATTGACATAGTTTTTTGATAACTTGACCAATAAAAACACGCAAAGAATAAAGTTTTGTAAATACGTGTAAGTATCTTAAATCTGGTACTATTCCTAACTTAAACTAAAGTGAAAGTATAAAATTTATCAAGCCAAATTAGAAATAAGGGTTTAGACTTCATCAAAAAAAAATAAGTATTTTTTACTTTGTTAACCTATTGTTAATCTTAATTGTGGTCTTTTAGAAGTATCTTAGAAACGCTCACCTGGAAATTTCATAAAAAATTGATCGCGATGCTCTCACGTCTTAGCGTACTAACAACTCATCGCCTCACAGGTTCAATTTCAGTGTTAGCACTGACAATCAGCCTAGCAGCTTGTGGTGGACAGCAAACCCCAGATAATACAGCCACCAAGGAGACTCCTTCTGGCACGGCTACAGAGACTACTACCTCTAGCTCCACCAAATTAGACCTTGGCAGCGGAACCGTAAAGTTAACCGGAGCTGGTGCGTCTTTTCCGGCACCACTGTATGACACCTGGTTCACGGATTTAAACAAAAAATATTCAAATCTGCAAGTTGACTATGCATCAGTTGGTAGTGGTGCTGGAGTTGAGCAATTTATCAAAGGTACTGTAGATTTTGGTGCCAGCGATGTTGCAATGAAGGATGAAGAAATTAAGAAAGTGCCAGCAGATAAGGGCGTTATTTTACTGCCTGTGACTGCTGGTAGTATTGTGCTGGCTTACAACTTGCCAGATGTTCCAGAACTCAAGCTTCCACGGGCAGTTTACGCCAATATTCTACTAGGCAAAATCACGTCTTGGGATGATCCCCAAATTGCCAAGGCTAACCCAGGTGCAAAACTTCCTAAAGATAAGATCGCAGTTGTCTATCGTTCGGATGGTAGCGGAACCACGGGTGTGTTTACAAAACACCTCAGCGCTATTAGCCCTGAGTGGAAAACTAAAGTTGGTGAAGGCAAAACTGTCAACTGGCCTACGGGAGTCGGTGCTAAGGGTAACGAGGGTGTTACTGCCCAAATCCAACAAACTCAAGGTTCTATTGGTTATGTCGAGTACGGCTATGCCAAACAAAATAGTCTCAAGTTTGCTGCTTTGGAAAACAAAAGCGGTAAGTTTGTTGTAGCTAGTGAGCAGTCAGCCTCTAAAACTCTGGAATCAGTAGCTCTACCACCTGATCTCCGCGTCTTCATTTCCGATCCCGAAGGGGCTGATTCCTATCCTATCGTCACTTACACCTGGATTTTGGCTTATAAGAAATATCCCAATCCGGCAAAAGCTAAGGCAATTGAAGCCACTATCGAATACGCTTTAACTGAGGGTCAGAAGCAGGCTACGACACTGGGGTATGTTCCTCTACCTCAAAACGTCATTACCAAGGTAGCTGCTGCTGCTGACCAAATCAGTCCAGATTATAAAATCTCTGTTGGCAGTGGTACTAGCGCTAGCAAGTAAGCATCAAACACCCCTAATCAATAATTGATGATCTGGTCGTTTTATGGACATTAGTAACTCAAAACAAATAGTTACCGATGTATCACTTTAAATAAATGATGAAACGACAATTCTATTAATCTGCTTGCCTCACACATTGTTCTCTGATTTAATTGTTAAAGTCGGTATTCATGACTACAAATTCTCAAAATCTGTCATCAGCGATGAAAAATCGCTCTGACATAGAAAAGTCCCTAGATCGGGGTTTTATTTGGCTGACTAAAATTTTTGCCTTTGGGGTTGCTGCCACTTTATTATGGATCGGGTCGCAGGTTGCAATTGGTGCTTGGCCTGCCATCCAAAAGTTTGGTGCTGGCTTTTTAGCTAACACCACTTGGAACCCAGTTAATGATAGCTACGGGGTGCTACCTCAAATTTATGGAACTCTTTTGAGTTCTTTTATTGGTCTGCTGATAGCAGTACCAATTGGGGTTGGTACTGCTGTTATACTGAGCGAGGATTTTTTGCCCGCTAAAGTGAAGTTGGTACTGGTTTTCGCAGTAGAACTGCTGGCAGCTATTCCCAGCGTTGTCTACGGCGTGTGGGGTATTTTCGTTTTAGTGCCAATCTTAACCAACTTGGGAAAATGGCTAAATAGTTACTTTGGTTGGGTGCCATTTTTTAGCACTTCTCCTACAGGACCAGGAATGTTGCCGGCGGGAGTCATCTTAGCGATTATGACTTTGCCAATCATCACAGCCTTATCCCGCGATGCCTTGATTTCTATACCCTCCAGTTTGCGCCAAGCCTCTCTAGGACTAGGAGCAACGCGGTGGGAAACAATTTTGCAAGTTCTCATCCCAGCAGCCTTTTCGGGCATAGTTAGTGCTGTGATGCTGGGACTGGGCCGGGCAATGGGAGAAACAATGGCTGTAACGATGTTAATTGGCAACTCCAACAACATCAGTCTCTCTCTTTTAGCACCAGCCAATACGATTTCTTCTCTACTGGCAAATCAATTTTCAGAAGCTAGTGGTTTGCAAGTTGCGGCTTTAATGTACGCGGCTTTAGTTCTATTTTTCTTGACGCTAGTAGTCAATATTATGGCAGAGTTGATCGTTCTGAGAGTCAAGCGAATATAGCTTAGTTTTGGGTTAAATTATGACTTCTAGTTTTCCAGAGCGCAGTTTAACTCGCTCTCCCACGTCTGGTAGAACACTGTTTAATACAGTGATGACCGTAATCGCATTTACCTGTGGAGTATTGGCACTTTTACCTTTGCTAGCAGTACTCTCTTACGTGATTATTAAAGGCTTTAGCAGTCTGAATCTGGCTGTGTTTGTGGAACTGCCACCCAAAGCTCTACAAAAGGGAGGAGGCTTTGGTAATGCAATTTTAGGGACACTCCTAATGGTAGGAATTGCTGCCTTGATTAGCATCCCCTTTGGAGTTTTGGGAGCGATTTACATCACAGAATTTAGTTCGGCTAATGTAGCCAGAGGGGTACGTTTTGCGGCTAACGTCCTTAGTGGAGTCCCCTCAATTATTGCTGGGGTATTTGCCTATGGCATTGTAGTTTTAACACTGGTAAAGTTGAACTTAGGATCATATTCAGCTCTCGGTGGAGGGTTTGCACTGGCAATTTTAATGTTGCCAATTATTCTCCGAACTACCGATGAAGCCTTGCAGTTAGTATCGCAAGATTTGCGACAAGCATCGGCAGGGTTAGGAGCAACTAACTTTCAAACAGTGAGTCAAGTAGTCTTACCAGCAGCTTTACCAGCAATTGTAACTGGCGCAACGCTAGCGATCGCCAGAGCATCTGGAGAAACCGCACCTTTACTATTTACTGCTCTGTTTTCCAACTTTTGGCCTGATAGCTTATTCCAACCAACCGCTTCCCTTGCCGTTTTGGTTTACAAATATGCCATTTCTCCGTTTAAAAATTGGCAATCACTAGCTTGGGCAGCATCTTTGATTTTGGTATTTATGGTTCTAATCACAAGTATCATCGCTCGCTGGGCAACTCGTCAAAAAGCTTAGTAAACAACCTTCCACAGTCCAGATACCCATCGCCCAAACCAACACAAGACTTAATTTATGGCTAGTAACGTTAGCACAGTGAATGACACTGAAACCGTTTTACGTACCGAAAATCTCAACATTTACTACGGCAAGTTTTTAGCCTTACAGAATATTTGGCTAGATATACCGAAAAATCAGGTGACAGCCTTTATTGGTCCTTCTGGTTGTGGTAAAAGTACGTTGTTACGATGCTATAACCGCCTCAATGACCTGATTGAGTCATTTCGGGCAGAAGGTAAGATATTTTTTTACGATAAAAACTTGTATGCATCCGACATTGACCCTGTAGAAGTGCGTCGGAGAATTGGGATGGTGTTTCAAAGACCAAACCCATTTCCCAAATCAATTTATGACAATATTACTTTTGGAGCCAAAATCAACGGTTACAAAGGTAATTTCGATGAATTAGTAGAAAGCAGTCTCAGAAAAGCGGCTTTGTGGGATGAAGTCAAAGATAAACTACGGCAAAGTGGCTCGTCTTTATCTGGTGGACAACAACAACGCTTATGTATTGCTCGAGCGATCGCAGTCGAACCTGAAATTATACTGATGGATGAACCTTGCTCTGCTCTTGACCCCATTTCCACCTTACGGGTTGAAGAACTGATTCACGAACTTAAAGAGCAATATACTATCGTCATTGTCACCCATAATATGCAGCAAGCAGCGCGGGTTTCTGACAAGACAGCCTTTTTTAATGTTCGGACTTCAGACACAGGAGGTCGTAACGGCTACATGGTAGAGTACGACTTAACAGAAGTAATTTTTAACAATCCTAAGCAGGAAGAGACGCGAGATTACGTTAGTGGCAAATTTGGATAAATATTTGACATTGTTGATGTTAGAGCAATGAGGGATACTCTAAAATTAAAGCTGTGCGATATTCCTCTAGTTTTTTTATTTTTTTGCTAAGGAACGTGGATTAAATAAAATACAAAACTTCATCCTGTCTCTAGCTTCCCTCTCCAATATATCGGAGAGGGATTCAGGGTGAGGTAAGCCAGGGACATAAATTGGATGTTATTTAATTCTTATTCCTAAGGTTAGCATAGGCGTAGCCCACCGCAGGTCTTACCCTGAGCCTGCGCCGAAGGGCATCTCTTGATCAATTATGGCTGTTTCTTGGTCAAGAAAAGTAATAATTAAGCTATTTAACATCAGAGTTGCATTTCCTGAACGGGCAAAAAAATCACTCGATAATATAGCTTAGTACTAGTGTTGGCTTTCCTTGCTATTTATTCGTAGGCATTCATGATTCAACCAGTTAAAAATTAAGTGGTTATTTTCCCAACCCCAGACTTACTTCTTGCACTAGTGCATTTCCGGGTTTCTCGTTCTAAGCGGGCGGCGGGAATCGAACCCGCATTAATAGCTTGGAAGGCTATAGTTTTACCACTAAACTACGCCCGCGCATTTCCAATTCTATAAATGTAGCACAGTCTTTATGAAAATTCAAGCATTTATTTGGAATTGGCAGGTTGGATTTTGATCCTGACATACAGATTGCTCAAAGCTGGTTTACTGCCATCGTTGTTGTAACCAGCAATAAAGTTTTCTGTTTTGAAAACTTCGTTGAGGACTTGCTCATATCTGGTTTTTTCAATTTGCAGTCTTGCTGGTTCTATTTCTAGAACTTTAGCCTGTTGAAAGTTGCCATTGTTATCAATTATTAAGCTAGCCAAGAGCTTTGCTGGCTCAAGTCCAGAATCGTGGCCAAGAAAACTTGAGTCTAATTGTTTTGTGTTGCTTCCCTGGTATTTAGCGATCACCTCTGGTAAACCATCAGAACGGTATCGTCTTGATTGTATCAAGTTACTCATTTCATCTCTAAGCAAAGAGGTTACTATTGCTACCGATGCTCCTATAGTTTGAGTTGGTGGAGTTTCTCTAGTTCGAGTTGGTGGAGTTTCCCTAGTTCGAGTTGATGGAGTTTCCCTAGTTCGAGTTGATGGAGTTTCTCTGGTGGGAGTTGGTGGAGTTTCCCTAGTTCGAGTTGGTGGAGTTTCTCTAGTTCGAGTTGGTGGAGTTTCTCTGTTTTCAGCTTCCGAAACTGGTGAATTTGATGGAATACCTATTGGTAGTGGCATTCCCTTTCCCAGTTTGATTTCTTGACGGCGGTTCCAAGGTAAATTACCGACTGGAACTATAGGTTTCGGTGTGGCTGTAGATTTCCGTGTGACTCTAGGTTTCGGCGTGGCTATAGGTTTCGCTGTGGCTATCGGCTTCGCTGTGGCTGTAGGTTTTGACGTAGAAACTCTTTGTTGCCTAAAAGGTTTGCTATTAGCTTTAGAGGCGTAAATTCGGCTCTTTTGCTGGAGATTATCCGCAGAATTTATTGCGCCAAAATCTTGATTTCTGGGTATAATTCGTGCTGTTTGTAGTGAACGTGCTGGTACAGACTTTTGAGTTGAAGATAGTCGCTTTGGCGAAACTGTTTGCGCTGCTGATTTTGATTTGGTTATTAATTTTGTTTTAGGAGTAATGTCTATCAATTCAATGGGGACAGCAGATTGACTTTGCTGGGGAAACCACAGACTAAATGCATTAGATGAGCGCATCAGCCAGAACACCAGCAAGTGCAGAGAGACTGAAGCTATAACGACAGAAATCCACAAACCTGGTGGATCAGTGTGTCCTCTGCTGATCTTGGCTGGAATTGGCGTTTTGTCTGCAACCGATGGTGTCATATTATCGAAACTGGATATGATTAGGCACTCTTACTCATTGCTAATGCTTGAAAATACCAGTCTTAATTTTAGCGATTAAGCATTATCTCTGATGTAACAGCAAAGGTTAAAACTGTTTCATCTACTCCTTTAAGTTCTAGCGAACTACCTTTAGTAATTTCTTCTTCCTGCAAATAATCTGCCACGGCAGCAGAAACCAAGATTGTACCGGGAACAGCAGCAGCTTGCAACCTTGCAGCAATATTCACACTTGGGCCAATAGCAGTATAATCGGCACGTTCAGCGCTACCGAACATCCCCACAACAGCAGTACCTTGGTGGATACCGCACCGGAACTGTACGCTAGTAAGTTTGTGGCCATCGAATACACCTTGGTCTTGCCAGCGCTGGTTCAACTTAGCCAGTGAGCCGTGCATTGCTCTTGCTGTATTGATGGCACGACGCACCTGTTCATTAGGGGTTAATTCTTCCGGCGCTCCGTACAAAGCTAAGATAGCATCTCCCATAAATTTATCTACAGTGCCGCCATTGCTAAATACAACCTTGGTCATCGCTGCTAAATATTCATTTAGCAACTCTGCTACCCGGCGCGATCTGAGAGTATTTGCTAGCTGTGTAAAACCCACGATATCACTAAACAAAACTGTAATTAAGCGTGGTTCGGGGCGCAAATCTAACGTTAAATCTCCGGTTGCGGCTTTTTGCACCAATGCAGTCGGCAAAAAGCGCTTTAGCACCGATTCTGTTAGATAAGTATTTAACTCCACGATTCGCCGTTCATTTTCCTTCAATCCTAAAAGATTCCGAACTTCCGCCAAAAGTTCCCGATCATTGAATGGTTTTGCTAGATAAGCATCCGCCCCAAGTTCTGTACCTTCGATGCGGGTTTCCTCATCTACTTTCGCTGTCAGCAAAATGATTGGTGTTCCTTTGAGTTTCTCCTCTTTGCGGAGCATCTGAATCATCTCAAGTCCACTCACCAAGGGCATCATTAAGTCAGTCACAATCAAGTTGGGTATAATTTCCTTAGCGATCGCATACCCTTCAGAACCGTTACGAGCTGTCCGTACATGATAACCATTGCGGCGAAAAATCTCGGATACGTAGTTTCGCAGATCCGGGTTGTCGTCTACAACTAAAATTGAGTGCTGAGTCTTTGAACCTCTGATAGTTGCAAGTTTATCCTCAGAGTTTTTGCTGAGGGCTGAGTCTTGAGTCTCAATACTGAGGGAGAAGTTTCTTGTAATATCTTCAATATTGTCTATTGCTGATTCTACCAATTCTAAATCAGCCAATTCTACGCTAGCGCGGCTCATATTCAGTTCGGTAGGCGTTTCTAGTACTTGCTGTGTCCGTAAATGAGCATTTCCAGTCACAAGCCATAAACTAAAGGTAGTGCCTTCGCCGTAAACTGATTCCACACTGACTTCACCACCATGTAATTCTACCAATTCTTTAACTAAAGCTAAACCCAAACCACTGCCTTCATAGGAGCGGTTTGCTGAACCTTCAGCTTGGCGGAAGCGCTCAAATAGGTAGGGAATTTGTTCTTTAACAATGCCAATTCCAGTATCTTGTACTTGCAATATGCAACGATCGCCTTCAGATTTTAGTCTGACGCTGATTGTGCCATCTTCGGGAGTAAACTTCATCGCATTTGACAGCAGGTTGTAAACCACCTTGTCAAATTTTTCCATATCTAAGTACACCGTAGAACATTCATCTAACTGGGTAGTCAGATGCAGTCCTTTTTTCTCACAGTAGGGGCGAAAAGATTCAACAATTTGGCTGACAAATTCGACTAAATCGCAGGGATGGAAACTAGGCTGCATTCTCCCCGCATCTAGGCGTTGTAAATCTAGGAGTTGATTTACCAGTCGCAGCAGGCGGCGAGAGTTACGCAAGGCGATCGCACTTTGGGAGTAAGATAATCCCTCACCAGCCGCCACCGCCGACTCTAAAGGCCCTTGAATCAAAGTGATCGGTGTGCGAAACTCATGGGAGATATTTTGGAAAAATTCGGTTTTTTGTTTATCTAATTCTAGTAAGCGTTCAGCTTGTTGGCGAGTTTTTTGATATAAGTGTGACTGTTGCACAGCGATCGCGGCTTGAGCTGCTACTGCTTTCGCCAAATCGATATCAGATGACAGCCATCGGCGGACTTTGTTACCTTCATACAAAGTAATATTACCGATACATTTACGATCAGCTAATAATGGCACAACCATTAGCGATCGCCCTGGCATTTTTAAAGGCAAATCAAAAACCTGTACTTGTGAGGCAGAATGGCTGACATCACCAATTATTACTGGTTCATGTGTCTGTAGCATCTGTTGAAGGATTGGATTCTCCTGTATAGATGCTTGAGAATAGGGTATTCTCTGAGTTAATAAATTCTTATTACTACTTAAATTTTTGTCCTGGGCTAGCGATGCCTGGGTTGGGCTGTGCCTATGCAAGTTTTCTGGATGTTGAAAACTGTCATACAAGCCCACACACTTGGCAAACTCATCTTCCTCAGTCCACAAAGACAAGACACAGCCATCGACTTGTAAAGCTTGTCCCAATTGCTGCGTAATTGCCGCAAAGATATCTTGAGGATCTAAGCTAGAGCGAATCGCGCTAGTAATCGTATTAATCAAGCTCTCTCGCTTGGCAAGGGCACGTACTTGTTCGTAAGCATAAGCTTGGGACAAAGCTAAAGCTGCTTGATCCGCCACCATCAACACTAACTGCACCTCATCCTCCCCCCAGAAGCGAGGCAGAGAACACTGGTGCAGTGCTAGCACTGCCATCAGTTCTTGTTGGCAGATCAATGGCACAACCAAACTAGAACAAATGTTAGCAGCAGCAAAAGCTGCCTCACGTTGGCGCAGCTTGGGAGTATCACCGTGAATGTGCTGATCATCGGTAACATCGTGAATCACCTGGACTTCGCGGGTTTCCCACACCGTCTCAGCCAAAAGAGACACAGACCCCGGGATGGTGGGACTCAGACCCCCCTTTGGAGAGAGAGGGGAAAGACTTACTGCAACTTCCCCGGCTTCTTCAGAAAGAGCCTTCTGATAAATGAATCCTTTATCCGCCAACTGCTCATCTTGGAAGGGACGCAACAGACAGACATCCACCTCCAACATATGACCCACTGTATCTACAATTGCCTGCAAAATTTGGCGATAGTCTAAAGCACTGCGAATCGTATTTGTGACGGTATTCAGCAGCGATTCTTGTCGAAGTGTGCGGGTTAGTTCGCGGGTGCGAGCTTTGAGGACATTGTGAGTATCCAAAGCTTGGCGTACCACTGCTTTGAGTTCCTCAGCTTCCCACGGTTTCGTGACATATTTAAATACCTTACCAGCATTGATTGCTTCCACCAGGTCTTCGACATCGGTGTAGCCAGTTAAAATAATCCTGATAATATCTGGATATTGAGTTGCTGTCAGGCTCAAAAATTCTGTCCCGCTCATCATCGGCATCCGCTGATCGGAGATAATCACTGCGACTTCTCCCTCTTGAGCCAGCAGATCGAGTGCCGCAGGACCAGAGTCTGCCCTCAGCACCTGATAGTCCCGATAGAAAGTGCGGTAAAGCAAGTCAAGGTTGTCTAGTTCATCATCGACAACCAAAATTTTCGGCTTACTGTTTGCTGGGGATTTCATGCACCGCCTTTCTGCTGCAACGGCAGTCGGATAAAGAATAATCTGATCAGGTAAGAGCAGAGCATTTCGACCAATAAGGCTGTTTGGCTACATGACTGCTGAGTGTAGGAGTGTTTACTCACAGTAATTCGTCTCAATGGCTTATGCCCATTACCATTTGCTTTGGTGCAGTGTAATTGCTTTCATAGTCAGTTTTAGGGTTACAGAGTCGATGCTTGCTTGCCAAATCTTTTTTCACCTCCTGTGAGCAATGTCTGATATTACATACAGCGCTCATAGCTAGCTGAAAAATCCAAATGAAGCTGCATACTAAGTTTTCCCTCCCTAGCGCTTTTACTAACACTTGCAGGTAAATTTTATTTATGATAGTCATGGTAGAGTCAGCAAAATTAAAACAATAAGGATTTAAAGCCAAAGTATACTATTAGACAAATACCTCTTTCTAATTTAGCAATCAGAACTATCATTAAGACAAGTGGTAGTGCTTAATAAGTTAGGCATTAGGAGCCTTGCAGATTCTTCCCCAGTAGCTGTACAACGTGTTCCTATGGCCTAGTAGCAAAGTTCTAGTAGTGTAGCGGTAATTTCATAAACAAGTTCAGTACTGCAACCAGAGTTTATTGGTAGTGTACTTACTTAACAATTTTGTCGGTTCTACCTACGGACAGGTTATGCTATTTATCTACCCATTCACCTAAAACTGTACGACTTGACAGATGTTTTTGTGGTAAACAGACTGATATCCTCCCTACCTAAAACAAGGGAAAGATTGTAGATTTATAAAGCTGTAACTTCTAAGACTCTTTCAAAAATGGAAGCTATAAAGCCCCAAACTAAAGTGTAAAACTTTGTATACTCTACAAGGAAAAGCGAATTAGCAATCTTAGGTGAGTTGAATCTCCTGGGCAGATATAAAGTTTTCAATAAGTTTAAATGGTGTTTGAGGAGATTTGAGAAAATTTTCGTTGAATAAAATCAATACTAAACTAGCCTTGAAATATCGGTTTTTTCATCCATACCAGCAACAGCCAATCGATCCAGCTTGCTGCGAAATTCAAATTCGTACAGCTATACCTGCTGATTTGCTTGATGTTGCCCAAATTATTGCTGAAAGCTTTCACTCCCAAAAGGGTATGTGGGGATGGGCTTTTCCATTGCTACGTTTGGGTATTTACGAAGACTTAAGGCATCGCATGACATCACCTCCGCCGCGTCATATTTGTTTAGTCGCTTTTGAAGCTACTACTGGTGCGGCTCATAATTTAGTGGGAAGTGTGGAATTGGGTGTACGTTACAGTGATTCGTGGAGCCAGCTTGGTATGGGTTTTCCTTACTTATCTAATTTAGCGGTTCACCCAAAATACCGTAGACATGGTGTGGCTTCAGGGTTACTGAGTAGCTGTGAAAAAGTCTCCCGCGAGTGGGGATTTCAAGACTTATATCTCCACGTTTTGGAAAATAACCATCAGGCAAGGCAACTTTATTTCAAGGCGGGATATCGGGTGCATAAAGTCGAATTGAATTGGAATACATTTTTACTAGGACGCTCTAGCCAAATGTTCTTGTACAAGCATCTGAGTGCTGATTCCACTATCTGAATTTTATTTTGGTAATGGTAAATTTTGATGTTGTAATTAGTTTGGAGAAAATCTATTACCAATATCGATAATAAAAGTACAAACTAACCTAATTAACAACTAAGCTAAGATTAGCTAAATAGCTAGATATATAGCATATTTCAAGTTTATGAAGTACACAAGAATTCGTCTCAAAACCCGGTATAAAGCGTGTTTTAGTTCTGAATTGTGAATTTTTCTCCTGAATTCTGCTCTATATAGCTTTGGATAATTCTTCTCAGAATATTTTATTTAGACTTTTTCCGGCTCTTCCTATTGATCATATTAATAAAATCTGATTATCTTAATAAAAGATAACTTCGGAAAACTTCACTTAAATGTTACATTTTGTCTTTTTTATTATTTCTCATTTAAAGGATAATACTTTAGAGTATTTTATATAGATCAGTAAATAAACTATACTGAAAATAGCTGTATAATGACCCTTAGGAAATCAGCAACTCCTCATAATAACTTTGTAATTCAGATATTCATCTTTATAAAAACTTTAAGAAAACAATCTCCGAATTTGGAGACAAATCTAATTATATTTCATAAAATATGATCACTCAATTAGTAAACAATGCCTATTCATTACTATCTTAGTTAAATTGGCGAAAAGACTCTTGATAATAAAAGAATTCAAAAACCTAATTTGACATAACACCTAGTTCCGTTTTGAAGTGCATACTACTAGCAAATTCGTTGAAAATTTAAAAAACATGGATAGCGAACAGCATCGACGCTATCAAAGCTCTATGGTATCAACTTATTACCCTGAAACTAGTTTCCTTGACTCTCTTGTCATGCAAGATGGAACTGAGCAATCACAAGGCTCGGATATCCTTACACGTTTGCACAGTGGAGAAGTTTTCATCGTCAATAGTCGTAGACGAAATGGATTAATACTTTTTAAACGCTACCATGCAGAGTTTGCTGGGCCTGGGGCTGCTGTGGGTGGGGATTACGATTGTGATTGCCAAAGGGCATTGCCCATAGGTAATCTGTCTTTAGTAACTCTCGAATCTAATCAAGAACGCCAGAATGCTTACAAGATTAGGCGACAGTGGATTCGATTAATCAAACAAATTACAGAAAACCCAGTGCCTGGGCAGCGAGTTCAGAAAATTCTCGATCAATTTGAACAATATTTTCCACCAGAAATAGTGGCTCTTCTGCCGGATGTTGCTTTTGCTCTTTTAGTAGGTGTGCTGCCACAAACAGTGGGAATAGTCCGCCGTTTGGGCAGTCAGGTGGACAGCCGATTTAATTACTGAGTGAATTGCTAAAATTCCAAATTTGCCAAAGCAGCTTGGACTCGATTAACGGTACGGGCGTTTTCCTCTATTGTGCCGACAGTAATTCGCAATCCTCCACTAATATGTCGTACAAGGGTGCCAAGTGTTCTAAGTTTCTGGTGGAAAGTTTTTAACGCAGCATCTTGTGAATTAAAGCCATTTGGTTTCAGACGCAGGTAAACAAAGTTAGCAGCGCTGGCGGTAATTTGTAGTTCTGGTTGCTGGGACAAAATTTCGATGAGTTTGGCTCGTTCACTCAGGGTTTCGGGAATTGACTCTAGCAAGAGTGTGCGATTTTGTAAAGCAACTAATGCTGTTGTGATGGAAAAGCTGGGGAGATTGTATGGTAAGCGAACTTTTTCTAAGATGGCGATCGCTTCAGGATGAGCGACGCAATAGCCAACGCGAAGAGCTGCCAATCGGAAGGCTTTAGAAAAAGTACGTAATATTACCCAATTTGGACGCTGTGCTAATTCACCTACTAGGGTAGTTTGGCTGAATTCAAAGTAAGCTTCATCAATTACTACCAAAATATGCTTACTCAAACTTCTTAACCATGCCAACTCTGCCGCAGTTAAGCTATTAGCAGTTGGCGAATTAGGATGGACTACGAAAACTACGCGAATCGGGGGATTTTGAGTTTTTGCGATCGCAGACTGTGCGGCGCTGATATCAATTTCAAAATTTGTTTCATTTCTACCCACCGCCACTACAGGAATGCCCAAAGTTTGTGCCAAAATTCCGTACATAGAGAAAGTGGGATTGGCAACGAGAATTGAACCTTCTCCTCCTAGACAGGTAGCGATTAATAATGAGCGGATTAGTTCATCTGAACCATTGCCAACAGAAATATTGGCAGCAGTATTGGATAGCGAGAGGGCGGCTGATTCATTGACGTAGTGTGCGATCGCATCCTTAAGGGTTTCATGACCGCCATCAGGATAACGATTTGTTTCAATTACTTGCTGATACGTCCAGGCTAGCTTCTGTTTTAACTCAGGTGGTAAATCGTAGGGGCTTTCATTTGTATCCAGGCGATCGAACTGTGCGGGAACAGATGCGGCTGTATCGCTACTGGGGTGAGGTTTGTAGGCAGTGAATTGTGCTAAATCTGACCGGATAAAAGGAAGCATAGTTTTAGTCAACCAATATTTGAATTTATCGTAAATCAAAAGAAGCGATGCCTACAGCAAGCAGAAGCCGGAAGGCCAAAATCAAATCCACAAATTTTAATGAGATATTTATTATTAAAAGCTAAGTTTTTATTGAAAGCGGCGGGAAACTCAATTCCCTTGAGTGGGTGGTCGAGGCTTTCGCTATATGGTAGCTATTCCCAATCTTTTACACCGAATTCAGGAACAACCGCTATAGGAAAACCTTTAGATCCACAGCAAGGTAGCGGATATGAGTTTGGAATCAAAGCAGATTTATTAGCTAAAAAACTCTTTGCCACACTTGCATACTTTGACAGTAAACATTGGATTGATCTAGATTTGCCTGATGTAATTAACCTGCGCCGCCAGTTGGATCATGAAACTGAACAACATCGTTTAATCGCTCAGTCTGCTCTAGATTTTAGCTGGATGGATGAAATTCCCGATTGCCTACCTGAGAATTTATTGATTCTTGCCGAAGGCTTGCTAATGTACTTCACCCTTGAGCAAGTGCAGCAACTTATCCAGCAATTGCGGCAAAGGTTTCCGAATGCCACGTTGATGTTTGAGATTGTTGGCGGCGCTAGTAAAGGAAAAGCGGCAAAAGTCCTCACAAATCTGATACTTGATTTGTATCTCAATTTGCTCCCCAGCGATATGGACAAAGGAGGTGGGGTAAGTTTAATATTTTACAGCCTCAATGTAACTGGCAAAAGAGGCGAATTGCCTGCCAAATTTCTTCCATAACATTACCCAAGGCGTGGTCACTGTCGAGTTCGATTAACTCCACCCAAGGACGCGAACGCCCAAAGTCACGACTGGCTTCAATCGGAATGACTTCATCCTTTTTTCCATGCAAAATTAGGGTGGGGATAGGACGTTGCAAAAGCTTTTCTTGGTATTGGGTAGCATCTGTAACAAAATCGTAACTTAAGGGAATTGCTCGCTCTTGCCCATAGTGGTAGACCATGATATATTTTTCTTGCTGCCAATCCTGTATTTGCTCATTCCCTAGCTTGGGTAGCCAATGGGATAAAAAACCAAAAGCTGGCGCTAGCAAAACTAAGCGTTGCACTTGTAAATATTGCTGTCCCAAGTGGGCAGCAGTCAAGCCGCCCAAGCTTGAGCCAATGAGTGTTACTGGTTTAGGATCATTGTTGAATTCTGCGGCAACTTGAGTTAGCTGACGAGTGATTGTCAACTGGGAAAAATCACCAGCATTCAAGTCGGGAATTTTCAGCTTTGTCTGAATTTGGGTAAAGCGATCGCTTATATCCCGCGCTTTGGCAGAATTAGGACTGGAAGCAAAGCCGTGAATATATATGTAGTGCAAGGCTGTAGATAGTTAGGAGTTTGGAGTAGCTTTTTCAAGGTGATATGTTATACTGTTTGACTTTAATTATGATAGAAATACCTTGGTAGGGGCACGGCAATGCCGTGCCCCTACGCGAAATCTATATGTATCAGGGTTTTAGTGAAATGGTATTAGAGGTTGAATTTCATATTCGTTTAAACAAAATCTTCACTTGTTTATGATAATTTTGAAAATTCCGAGTTCAGAGGCTCAAGTTCCGAGTTCACAGGTGTAATGAATACGAAACTTACCTTGACAGAGCTAGAGTTTGGAGTTTGAAGTTATAAGTTTCTTTCTTAAACTCATGACTCATAACTCCTAACTCCTAACTTTTATTACCGCATTGTGACAAATTCCTCTGCGGCTGAGGGATGAATACCGACAGTGGCATCAAAGTCTTTTTTGGTTGCGCCCATTTTAACTGCGATCGCTATACCTTGAATGATCTCAGCTGCATTTTCACCTACCATGTGAGCGCCTAGCACTTTATCAGTGTTGCTATCAACCACCAACTTCATCATTGTCTTCTCTTGCTTACCAGTCAAGCTATGGTACATGGGGCGAAAGCGAGTGTGAAAAATTTTTACGGCATCACCGATTTTTTCCCGTGCTTCGGTTTCTGTCCAGCCTACTGTTGCGGCTTCTGGGTTAGAAAATATGGCTGTGGGTACAGTTTGGTGACTGAATTCGCGGCGGTTATTTCCGAATTCACTATCGGCAAAGGCGCGACCTTCGCCAATGGCCACGGGAGTTAAATTGATTCGGTCAGTGACATCCCCAACCGCAAAGATATTCGGTTGACTAGTTTGACTATATTCATTGACTGCGATGGCACTTGTGGTAGGGTATCCAAGCCCTTCAATAGAACTAGCGACAACATCAACCCCAGCGTTTTTTAAACCTAGTCCATCGACATTGGGAGTTCGACCGGTCGCCACTAAAAACACGTCGGCAATTAGTGGTTCTTGGTCGTCCCCTGATAAAGTTAGTTTAAACCCTTCTGGTACACGTTCAATTGCTTTGATCACATTATTCTTAATCAACCGAATTCCATGGTTTATCATGCCCTCTTCGATTTCTATGCGAATGTGATCATCAAACCCGTTCAAAATCTTTTCACCTCTGGTAATTTGCGTCACCTCAGAACCCAAACCGCGCATAATACAGGCAAATTCCGTGCCAATATAACCAGCGCCAAGAATGACGATGTGTTTTGGTTGTTCTTTTAGATGAAAGATTTCGTTAGAGGTAATGCCATATTCCATCCCTGGCAAATCTGGCTTGACGGGAAACCCACCAACAGCAATTAAAATTTTGTCTGCTGTAACTTTACGTCCATCAACTTCTACAGTGTGGGGGTCTACCAATGTGGCGCGGCTAGGAATTAGTTCCACACCCGCTTTTTCTAAAGAGTTGATGTGTAGTTGCGACAGTCGCCGAACTTCCTTATCTATAGATGTAATGAAATGTTCCCAGTCAAACTCCACATTACCCACTTTCCAGCCATAGCCTGCGGCGTCACTGAATAGTCCGGGAAAGTGAGAACCATAGACCATGAGTTTTTTGGGAACGCAACCGCGAATTACACAAGTGCCACCAACTAAATCATATTCAGCGATCGCCACTTTTGCCCCATAGCTAGCCGCCCGTTTGGAAGCCGCTAAACCTCCAGAACCCGCACCAATTACAAACAGGTCGTAATCAAAAGTCATAAATTTATCTTCTCTTTAGCAACAAGTTAGTTCCTGGGAACTTACACAGAAAACGTGATTGAACTATATAAGGATATCCGGTGAACGCTGTGTAAGTCCTGTCCTTGATTTAATCTACCGTTAGCAGATGTTCTCTGGTCGTAGGAAATATCACTTTTTGCTTTGCTGGCTGTAGAGGCAGTACTTAACTGTTATAATTCTGCCTCTGACATGGGGTATAAATTTACGTTTATGTGGTTGGTTTTTGCGGTATAGGTTCTCAGGGCTATTTCATTCTGATCTAGTCCGCCTCAGAATGAATTCTGAGTCTAATAGCGAAAGTCGTCTAAAGACGACTAAGAAAAGGTTATAGTCCGTTAAAACGGACTTTAGCTATTAGCCCTGAACAAGAAATTAACTCTTTGTGCAAGCAGTCCAGTGAGTCGCATCCTTTAGACTCTCAGATGCCGTTAAATCTGGCACAGCAAATACGAGAAACAACTCAAGCCCCAAACACAATCGAAAAACCTGAAGATACTCAAAAGCAAAATGACCCGCCACAGCTGGAATCGCAGCCAAGTAATTTGTCTACATCTCCTTCAGAATCAAAAGAGCAACTATTAAATGCACCTGAGATAAATTACTCCCAAAGACTAGAGAGGCTAATACATCTGCTGCGATCGCCTGGATAGCTTCAAAGCAGGCGATCGCTGTTCAACCGACGAAAACATTGATTCTGATGGCTGGTTCTTCAGTATTAATTACAATTTGCAATTAGGTCAGTTTTGATCAACGTTAAGAGTTATAAGAGTTACAAGAATTAACTCGTTTGTTAGCAAGAGAAGATTTATTAGCGATCGCAGAGCGTCTCGTAGAGAAGCTTACCACCTCCTTCTATTAAGCAAGCTATACGTAGCGGACGCACCAAAAGGGATCGCACGCAATCCCCTATAACGAGTACTTTGTCAAGTTGGTTTTGAGGGTTTGTAGTAAGCGCTTTAGTGCTTAGAAAATAAGGACTAAAGTGCTTACTACGACGAGGTGGGGTTCTTCGGGACATGATCTCAGATAAGATTTTACATTCAATAGAAAACTTAGTCGGACAACGGATATACGGCTTGATCGTGGGATATGAAGAATTATGTCATGAACATTCGTGAGAGTTTAAGAAAAAATCACTTTTGTCAATTAGGAATTATACTGGAAATTTACTAAGATTCTGAGTATTCAATTAATCTCTCACTCCTAACTCCTAACTATAAAAAATATGAAATCCAATCACTCCAGCTACCAGCATAAAGTTTACCCTTGTCAATGCCAGCTAATTCTAAAGAAAGTAAATTCACACAAGCAGTAACGCCAGAACCGCAATATACCAGGATTTCTGCGGCTGTTTCTAGCTTCTCCCACCGACGGCGTTGTTCATCTTGAGGAAGTAGATAGCCGGAAGAGTCTGTAACTTCTTGCCAGGGATAGTTGACTGCACCGGGAATATGACCAGCAATTTTATCAATTGGCTCTCGTTCACCTCGGTAGCGATCGCTTTCTCTTGAATCTACCAATACTACCTCCTGGGTATCTTTGCGACTTTTCACCTCTGTAATATCTACCAGCTTTTCTGTTTGTACTTGAGCTACAAACGTACCCATGCGGGCGTGAGGAATAAGATTTGTAACAGAATACCCAACTTTTTGCCATCCAGCAAAGCCTCCATCCAGTACTGCGACTTGCTCATGTCCGAGATAGCGCAACAGCCACCACAGACGAGCCGCAAAGGCAAAGCGCGAATCATCATAAGCTACAACTAAAGTTTTTTGGTAATTTACCCCAATCGCCGCCAATTTGTTAGCTATATCATTGAGGTTAGGTAAAGGATGTCTCCCGCCATGCTTACCTACTGGACTGGAAAGATCCTGATTCAAATCTAGGTAATATGATCCCTCTATATGACTTGTCTGGTACTGTTGTTGTCCTAGTTGTGGATCGGCTAAAGAAAAGCGACAATCGACAATAACGACTTGCGGATCTTCTAGATGTTCAAACAGCCAAGTTGGCGAAACAACAAATTGGGTACTTGTACTGAGCGTTGTCGAAGTATTAGGCATTGATCATTATTTAGTTTTTTTGTAAGATGTCAGACTTAGAAAATTTTACACCTAAGTTAACAGCAGATGGCTCTTTCACCTTTGTCTCTCAAGAGTTTGGTGAATCCTTTCACAGCCATTCTGGAGCTAAACAGGAGAGTTTTTTCAAGTTTGTAGAACCTACTCAACTAGCTACAGCCGCTCAAAAACCTGTCTTGCGGCTGTTGGATATTTGTTATGGTCTAGGATATAACACAGCTGCTGCTTTGCAGACAATTTGGGCAGTGAATCCTAGTTGTTGTGTTGAAGTAATCGGTTTAGAACTGAATCCATCTGTGCCACAAGCTGCGATCGCTCATAACTTGTTCGACAATTGGAACTGTAACTATATTGAAATTTTGAAGGAGTTAGCTTTTGAGCATCAAGTACAAACACCTTACCTGAAAGCGAAGCTACTAATTGGCGATGCTAGAACTACAATTAGCTTAGTACATCAGTCGGGTTTCTGGGCAGATGTAATTTTCCTCGATCCCTTTTCACCACCTCAATGTCCTCAATTATGGACTGTTGAATTTATTAAACAACTGTCATTGTGTTTACATCCAGATGGTTTACTAGCCACCTATTCTTGTGCTGCTGCTGTACGCACAGCACTTTTGTCTGCTGGCTTGATCATCGGTTCTACTCCACCCGTGGGAAGGCGATCGCCTGGTACTCTGGCAGCCCATTCTAAAAGTGCTGAGTTGAAAAACTTCTCAGCACTCCCTACCCTCTCGCCAGCTGAAAAAGAACACTTGCTAACCCGTGCTGCTATTCCCTATCGTGATCCCCAATTAAGCGATCCAACCGAAGTCATCGTGATGCGGCGACAACAAGAGCAACGAACGTCTCGCCTGGAACCTACTTCTGGTTGGCGAAAAAAGTGGTTATTAGGAACACAACGCAGGGATTTTATGGAAACTAGTTTGTAGTTAGATTGAGATGTCTACGACCGGCTAACCTATGCAACTACAAACTAGTTCCCAGTCCTTAATTTCAGAAAAGTTAAACATTTTTTTGCCAAAAATTCTGATTTATTTCCCAGATACTCAGACAACAAGTTTTTACAAGCCAAATAGCTTAATTATGGGTTATTCTTTAGGCTGATCTCAAGAAAACCTTATGCTTAAAGATAGGCAAGCCTAAAGTCTTGTTGGATAAAAGCTGATGTTAATTGCGGTGATGATTCATTGGTATCTAGAACACTATAAGTCAAAGGTTCTAAAGTGAATGGATTTGATTTAGATCCGCCGAGGGTTTTAGTAGTTGACGATCATGCTCCCAGTCGCATGACTGCTGTTTCCCTCTTGGGAATAGAAGGATACGAAGTGATTGAGGCGGACAGGGGTTCAATTGTTGTCGAATTGGTAACTCAAAAACAACCAGATTTAATTTTGCTGGATGTGATGATGCCAGGAATAGATGGGTTTGAAGTGTGCCAATTACTCAAACAGGATGAGCAGACTAGGCTAATCCCAGTGATTTTTATTACGGCGTTAAATGACAAGCGATCGCGTATTCGGGGAATTGAAACTGGGGCTGATGATTTTCTCAGCAAACCTTTTGATCGTGTGGAACTGGCGGCACGCGTAAAATCCTTAGTGCGGCAGAAGCGTCTGAACGAAGATTTAGACCATGCTGAACAAGTACTATTTTCCATTGCCATGTCGATTGAAAGCCGCGATTCCAACACAGGTAATCATTGTGAACGGCTGGAAAAACAGGGACAAGTTTTTGGTGAATACCTCAACCTCTCACGCTACCAAATTCGAGATTTGAAATGGGGTGGTTATCTCCACGATATCGGCAAGGTGGGTATTCCCGATGCAGTGCTGCTGAAAAAAGACAAACTCACCCCCGAAGATTGGCAGATCATGCAGCAGCACGTTTTAATTGGAGAAAAAATCTGCCGGCCACTACGCAGTATGCGGGGTGTAATTCCTATTATTCGCCATCACCACGAACGCTGGGATGGTTCAGGCTACCCTGATCGACTCAAGGGGGATGATATTCCCTACCTAGCGCAAGTATTTCAGTTAATCGATATTTACGATGCCCTAACCAGCGAACGACCTTACAAAAAAGCTCTTACTTCCGCAGAAGCACTTTCAATCATGCAAAAAGAAACTGATTCCGGTTGGCGTAATCCCAAACTAATGCAGCAGTTTGCAGAGTTTATTCGCTCCTGTCAGGAAAAAGAGAGGGATTAGGGAGTAGGGAGTAATGAAGGTTTGGCTTGGTGGAGGCCACAAACCTTTGTTCTCTAGTACATCATCTGTATCAATTTCAGTAGATCGAAAACTTTTGTAAGTTGACGAAATAATCAGGGTTTCAGGCGACGTTTTTGGGCTGATGATTGTGATCGCTTGCACTGCACTTTTAACCCAGCAACAACGCCCGTTCCTTGAAAAGCAGACTCTAACACCCCTTGCGGCAAATTATGTTCCTAAACTCAAATGAACGCCTGGTAAGGGTTCTGGAAAACTTTTCGATCTACTGAATTTAATTAAACCTCATCTAAGTTGAGAACCGTAGTTTTCGCCCTCACCCTAAGTCCCTCTCCCAGATATGGGAGAGGGACTTAGGGTGAGGGCTTCCCTTCTCCCAAATGTGGGATAAGGGGTTGGGGGATGAAGGCAAATCCTTTTGCTCACAGAAGAACTACAGGTTTCAAGATAGACGTGGTTTAATTTAGGACTTACGCAAAACTACACCCCCTCCGGGGCAATTTATGTAGCTTTAGCTGACCGCAGGGTATTGCCCCTACCTAAAAATCAGGGTTTTAGTTATTGTTTGCGTAAGTCCTAAACTAGAGCAATCTTATTTGATTTGTGAAGATTGAAAGCTTTAGATCCCCGACTTCTCTAACAAATCGGGGATCTTGTTGTTCAGAAATAATTAAAGGAATGCTATATACCAGACAAGTCTCAACCATTCCTTTGATGAACTCAAAGCTAAAGCCAAACAAGTAACCATTTTCCCTAAAGTTTTGGCAGATAAATATGCCGTTGTAATTTGCATTGAAGACAATAATTTAACTCTATTCTATTATTTTAAAAACTATAAATTAGAGACCTTGATTCAAAGTAAGTCAGTAAATGTACTGATACAAATCTGCGAAATACTTGAAAAAACCCAGTGGTGCAACAGTAAAACAAAACTTATATGTCCTTTTTGTTTCTTAGCTAGGACTTAGGTAGGAGAATTTCACCAAATCGCAGGTAATTGTCAGGAAAGTGAGATATTTGTACTGAGGTATTTATAAAAACTTATTTAATAAAATCTTTTCCATATATATACTTGTCGTAAAGAACTATTAAGAAATTCTGATTAAAGAATATTGCAATACCTTGATTTAATTGCTAACGTGTGTATTACAACGATGCTGATGAGCGCTTGGATCTAGGAGAAATAAAATCTATGAGCTACGTATATTCAGCCAAGTGTGTTAGGCTTTGACAGATTAAAAACGAGAAATGTCTGCCTCGTATAGACAATTATGAGGGATTGCAGATTAACCAAAAACTATCTCGTTGGTAAAGGCTTAGTTTCAGTTTGATTTTAATTGCGATTAATTATTTGTCTTACCTTGTGCCGATAAGCGAGTAGGTGTTGATTATGTGTGTCAGCAATAACTAAGAGTTTGGTAAGACTATAGATTTTGGAGGATAAAACCAATGGATATTCAAGGCAAAGTAGCCCTCATTACAGGGGCTTCCCGTGGTATTGGACGAGCAATCGCCCTCGAACTAGCGCAACAAGGCATCAAGCGGCTAATATTGATAGCACGCGATCGCCAAAAGTTAGTCGAGGTAGCTAAGGAAATCGAGGCAATGGGCACAGAAACTGCGATCGTGGCATTAGATTTGACGCAGACAATTGAAGTGAATATTGCTGTTGCCCAACTGTGGCGCAACTACGGACAAATTCACCTGCTAGTTAATTGTGCGGGAGTCGCATATCAAAGCTCGTTTTTGCAATCTAAAATGCCTCAAGTTCAAGAAGAACTCTCTGTAAACTTGTTAGGAATGTACAACCTCACTAGTCTGATCGCTCGACGCATGGCCAGCCAAAGACAAGGGACAATTGTCAATGTGTCGAGCCTGATGGGGAAAGTTGCTGCACCAACGATGGCGACTTACTCAGCTACCAAGTTTGCAATTTTGGGATTTACCCAAGCCTTGCGGCGGGAACTAGCTGAACATAATATTCGGGTGATCGCATTACTGCCTTCCCTTACAGACACAGACATGATGCGCGACTTAAAATTATTTCGCTGGGTGATCCCCATGACTCCCCAGGAAGTGGCTAAAGCACTCGTCACCGGAATGCAAAATGATTCACCAGAAATTTTAGTCGGATGGCAAAGTCATTTAGCCGTGTTGTGTCAACGCCTTGCTCCCTGGTTCCTAGAGCTAATTTTAAAAATAGCAGCTCCGCCATCAGCAACAAAACAGCCGAGTCAAAAACTGAACAAGCTGATCCCGAAACTGAGTTTTTTCACGAGAATCCATCGTTTTGGCGATATGTTCTTGTCAAGAACATGATTTCTGGTGTCTCTGCACATAAGTCCTAAATTTTTTGACGCGATCGCCTACCGGGGAGCAAAATTTCTACCAGAGTTGCGATCGCGCCATAATGATGCATTTGCCTATCTATCTACCTAAAGTGAAATTAAACCAAGCTTTACTTGGTGCATCCACACAGCGTAAACAAACTTTATCAAAAAGTAGAACACAAAGATGCGAATATCTGGGTAGACTTGCCTGAGTTCGCAGTTAGTGAAAATCACTAAATTAAAAATTTTATGGCTCAGGGTATTTATTGTATATAAGCCAAGTGCTATTAGATACTCAGGCAAATTTTATATAGATATAACTTATTTCGGAGCAACCAAAAATGCTTTCCTTCCCTACAACTCTCACTCCTTTGCCCGAAATCATTGATGGCTTACCGAATATTTCTGGTTGGGAAACAGAGGTTCTCTCTGTAGTTAACCATGATCAACCAGTATTTTTACCAATAACAAATATCCGCTTAGAAGACGTAAATGCTGTGTTTGCGATCGCCTTACACATGCACCAGCCAACTATACCTGCTGGAAATGGTGGTACACTCATCAGCAATCTGCAATATATGTTTGAACATCCCAATGAGGGGGATAATCACAATGCAGATGCTTTTGCTTATTGTTACAGCCGCATGGGAGACTTGATCCCCGAACTTGTAAATCAAGGTTGCAATCCCCGTGTGATGTTGGATTACTCAGGTAATCTTTTGTGGGGACTGCGGCAAATGGGACGCGGTGATGTTCTCGTTAATCTTAAACGCATCACTTGCGATCGCACATACCAACCTTATGTAGAGTGGCTGGGTACAATGTGGAGCCATGCAGTTATTCCTTCCACACCCATAGCAGATATTAAATTGCAGATCATTGCATGGCAACATCACTTTGCAGCAATTTTTGGCTGGGAAGCACTAGCGCGAGTCAAAGGATTTTCGCCGCCAGAAATGCACCTACCAAATCACCCTGATGCTCTCTTTGAATTTGTGAAAGCGCTGAAAGAATGTGGATATCGCTGGCTACTCGTTCAAGAGCATTCTGTAGAAACAATTAACGGTCAATCTCTTACCCATAAACATTTACCACATCGTCTGATTGCCCGCAATTCTCAAGGCGAAACAATTAGCATTACAGCCTTAATTAAAACCCAAGGTTCGGATACTAAATTAGTTGCACAAATGCAGCCTTATTATGAAGCCAAAACCTTATCCAAAGAACCAATTGGCAGTGTATTTGTGCCACCAATAGTTAGCCAAATTGGAGATGGTGAAAATGGTGGTGTGATGATGAATGAATTTCCTAGCGCTTTTAAACAAGCTTGGTGGGATATGGTGAATAACGGCGGAGGAAAATCATGTGTTGTGGGGATGTGTGGTACAGAATATTTAGAATTAATAGAAGCTGCTGGTTGTAAACCTGAAGATTATCCAACTTGTCAGCCAGTGGGACAACATCAGATTTGGGAGCGAATTTCACCAGACAATTGCCAACCGGAAGCTGTAGAGAATGCGATTCAAGAATTAAAGCAAATCAACTCTAATTTTCACATGGATGGAGCCTCGTGGACAAATCATATCAGTTGGGTGAAAGGATATGAAAATGTGTTGTCTCCTATGTATCAATTAAGTAGTTTATTTCATCAAAAGGTTGATACATTACAGCAAATTGATTCAGCAGAACCTGTTAGTAGACAATCTCATTATCGTAACGCTCTTCTACATAACCTTTTGCTGCAAACCAGCTGTTTTCGTTATTGGGGACAAGGCGCTTGGACTGACTATGCGCGCGAAATTTACCAACGTGGCGAAAATTTATTGCAGCTAAATTAAACTGGGAACTAAGAACTAGGGAGTTAATTTTGTAGAAAATGCTCCCAAAATTTTTCATGCAGTTTTTGTGTCGTCATATCATGTCCGGTTAATCAAGCTGAGTAAAAAATTTTTGTAGTTAGGACGGAAGTCCTGATTTTGTTTGCGTAGCGTCTTGTAGACACGACTAAAGTCCTCACTAGCGACAAATTTTTTATTATCGGTATCTTACCGAATATCAGATGAGACGGAAAATAAAAATCAGGTGAATTGAGATTTAGTTTAAGTAAGTGGGAAATCTAAGTGTAGGTTGCAGGGTGCTGCCATCCAAATTGGATTAGCACACTGATATTGAAACTTACTATGGGGTAACTGTGTTTCGAGTTGTTGTTGGTCATAGTGACGATCCTGATT
>NZ_JBTYKD010000010.1:0-24418 GCF_054880495.1 Nostoc sp. | reverse complement strand
GTGGGGTGGGCGTCTCGCCCGCCCAGTAACCAAAGGTGGGCGAGACGCCCACCCCACAATAAATAGTTGGATTATTTTTTTATTTGGAAGTCCCTTACGAATTACGAATTACCCTACTAGGCTTCTAAATCCATCTCAGCATCATCATCATCATGATCATAAGGGATATCGTCAAGGTCGATCATTTCTGAAATTTCTTCTACTTCATTTAGATACTCAGATTCTTGATGTTCACGTTCGATTAGACGACCAGTTGACTTTAACCATTCCAAGAGAATAAACTCATTACTTGTACGAATTACAGGCGCTCGCTGGTTACGAGGTTCTTCACGCAAAGGACTTATAGGCATAAAAAAACTCACTTTGAATTACGGGTCAGCGTGCGGAAACAGTAAAATTGTATACTAGCGTTAAAAGTCTTGTAAAACAACTCTTTTCTCAACAGATAAAATGTGACCCATAGAATTTTTCATCTCAACTCCCTCTAGTTACTTACCATTAAAATGTCTTCGCGTCCGTCCGAATAATAAATCTTCAAGCGGATGCCATCTTACAAGGCATTTGGTAACTTTGCAAGAGTTTCATACATACTAGAGGGCAATGCAGACAATCTGTTAGCTACAGCCACTGCATCAGCTAAGTTACTAAATTGACACCGGACTATATCTTGTCCATTTCCTGAAGGGAAACGCTTCCTAGCTTTGTTAGATACAGCACAAATAATCGCTAAAGCTTTGGCTAACCCATCTTTTGTCAATATTGTTTCTTGAGCAAACCCTTCAACAGGGATCAGGCAAACCTCAAACCGATAGCCCGGTCTGGGAGAAACAGCTATGTCGATATATGGTTTATCTTCTTTCCTAATACGGCGTAAATATTTGGCTGTCGAATTAGTATCATGCAAATCAGTCCCAAGGGCGTAAGTAAAGAAACAATCTTCTGTGAGGGATTCAGGACGGGTAATTATATCCGTTGGCATAAGTTCAACTACTATCCGTATGTTGTGGGGATTTGTGACACATTTTACTGTCCATTCTTCTTAGCACATTTTTTGACAGTCAGATGTATTCAGTTTCACGCGAGGTATTGCAATAGAGTTCTGCTCACTAAAAACTTCAAGTTTTAGAGTGCTGAAGAGTCTCATCTCTAAAGGTCTTAGCTCTATTAACTTTGAGACTTAATCGATACTTTCAGAAGACCTGTTATAGGTCATTATCTTCAACTTTATTGGGTCTCATTGGGTAGATTAGGAATATAAACTGACATAAAACACCTCCAAAATCAAAGAGTGTAGAGATTTAGATTCGGAGAGGCGTCTATATAATCAGTTACATGACCGAAAATATTTCTCAACTAGCTAATTCTAACATAGTTGACGATTGAACTTTTTTCAACTATTCCGACCGGTAGATATTCCGTCACCAACAACAGTAGGTTTGTATCCAATTGTAATATTTAGATAACTAAATCTTATGATTTTTAACTAGTTCTAATTTTTACTGAGCGTAATTATAGAGAGAGGATAAATACTGATTCCGATCGCATCATCTCATAAAGTAGAGTGGGCGCTGTTTACCATTTGCTCAAACCCCCTTATTTTTAGCTTATAAGCACTGCCCATCCTACACTTATTGAGAATGGGGCAAAATCTCAATTATTATGCTTAAGAACAAGTTCCATATTTCAATAGAACAGATTTATTATAACCTCTTTAGTTGAATGAGATAAATTGCTAAGGAACGTGGATTAAATAAAATGCAAAACTTCATCCTGTATCTAGCTTCCCTCTCCTTTATAAGGAGAGGGATTTAGGGTGAGGTAAGCCAGGGACATAAATTGTATCTTATTTAATTATTATTCCTAAAAGACTGGCATCTTCAAGAGTTATTGACATAAATAATCGCCTAAATAAATCCCCAGGATTGTATTTACGATCCTGGAGCATCATCTTCATATCCTTGCCAAGATATTTATAAACCAGAGAGGCAAGAGCGGTTAAAACCAAAAATGGTATTCACGCAATTATGGAGTGACGTAAGTATTGACAAGAGTTGTAGCCTGCTTTTTAATGGCATCGGGAAGAGGAGCATATCCCCGAGCTATAGCTATGTTGTTCGGGTTGGTTGTGACATTTGCTGGTGCTGGAACAGGTGGTACTCCTAAAGCCCAGTTGATGAATCCTTTAATACCAGTTGCTACGTTAGCGTCTGCGTATTTTCCATAAAATAGCACGTAACTTGCGCTAACAAGGGGGTAAGCATTTGCAGCTGTTGGATCAGTGACTACAAGTTTAATCCGCCGAGGACTTGCATCTTGGTCAGTCGCACCAACAAAAGCATTTCCAATTGAAGTTGGTGAGATGGGGTTGTAAGTACCTGCCTTGTTCTGTAAGACAGCAGCTTGCAGACCATTAGCTAACCGCGTAGAATTATCCACATAACCAATTGCACCAGCAGTAGTTTTGATCTTGGTGGCTACACCTTTACTTCCTGATGCAAATTGGAAACTGGCTGGCCAAACAACTGTATTGGCTGGTAGTGGATTGGGTATAGCGCCAGCTTGAGCAATACTTATTTCACCAACTCCTCTGTTCCATGTAGCACCAAAGACCGCCTTGAGATTACTGCTTAAAGTAAAAGTGTTGGCACTATTGTCACTACGACGTACTACAACGATGGGCTTATTGACTGCAATTATTGCGCCGCCATTATCTGCTTTAATTTTGGGATCATTCCAATTTGTAATGGTGCCGTTAAGAATACCAAGGTAAGTAGCTCGTGAAAGTTTAATTCCACCTGCTGGTACATTTAGACCAGTGGGGTTGTAAGCTAACGCAACTCCGTAGGTGATCACAGGCACTTGGATGGGGATACCAGTATTGGGACCTGCACTAAGTTTTTCTGTTCCTGTTATGGGGTCATCACTATCTGCAAAAGAGACTGGAGGATTGATAGTTGCCCCAGTTGCGGGTGGTGGGGTTTGAGTGAAAAAAGCTGTTACCCCTGCACTACTATTAATCGAAGCATATCTGAATGTTACGAGCGGATTGACTGCTCCTGGAGGATTGAGGGTTTTAGGATTTCCAACACCGTAAGTGTTAAACCATGAGCCTTGTGGGGCATAAGGAGAGGTAGTTCCTGTACCCACAAACAAAGTATTTATACTGCCTCCACCTGCACCATTTATGGAGGTTACTCCAGCTGGGGCAGGGGTCGTGGCGGTCTGAGCTAGAGATTTGTGAGTAGCAGATTGACCTACTACGAAACCAGTTGCGATGACAAGTACAGAAATTGAACTTGCCAAACAGGTCAATTGACGATCGCGATAAAAAGCCATATCAAGCTCCTTCAAATTAATTTCCGGTTCCACACCATATCAAATCCAAATCAAGTGTTAAACGGCGATTACAAATAACCTTTTATAAGCACAGTAAACTTGCATAAAAAAGGTATTTATTAAACAAAGTTTGCACAAAACTCTTCAGAATGTAGAGCAAATTAAAGGCAAAGCTTTAAATATGTAGAGGGTGTTAAACTATTGCTAATTTACCCTCTAACATAATTGTTTGCTAGTTAAAAACTATACATTCAATGTAAGTTTGTATAAATAAACATTCAGTGGCTTTAGTAGAAGGAAATGGTTAATAGGTACTATTAATCATTCCTAAATTACCATTTTTAGTCTCTCATTCCCTTTTAAAAAGCCATGTTTAATTTTACCTACTTACTTATTTGGCATGGCAAGTTCATCTGAATTATAAAAATTACTTTCTTTAATGTAGATATGCAGCAGTTTGCCACAAACTACCGCTAAATGCGAAGTAAAGAAAGTCAGAATTTCAGAAATCTTTTAGGACTGCTATGGTTAATAGCTAGTTAAATCTTGCCAATGAAATCAACACTATAATGCTAAGGTTAAGCCAAGGTTAATCTTAAGTTATAATTAGATTATGAAATGATTAAAAAGCTTAAATAGATTTTGGTAATTTAGAGGTGTTTCAAAGGTGGTTTTTATGGCAAATTTTATTCCTTTTGCAGAGAAAAATAAACACCTTTCGCTTAATATAGGACTTACGCATTGACAGAATAACAAAATAGTGGTGTTGCATAATTGAAGTATGAATTAGAGCGTAGGCGTAGCCCGTCGTAGACATCGCTATGTAGTGCCCTTTTAGGACTGCTATAGCTAATAGCTGTTAATTCTGTTTGCAAACAGAATTAACAGCTATTCTCCCACAGGCTACTAGGTCAATTTATAAACCGACGTTGCAACCAGAAGCACCGAAAGGAGTATTTAGGCAAGTCTTAAAACAGACCTTTAGCCGCAGTTTTAATGCTACCGGGAAGAGGAGCATATCCGAGAGATGTAGCTAAAGCATCCCCACCTGGCCCAAAAGCAGAGTTGACGAAAGTATTAAAACCTGTAGCAGCTGAGTAAAACACCAAATAACTTGCTGTGGAAATAGGATAAGCATTTGGACGGGCTGGATCGCTCAAATTATCAATTCTAATCAGCTTGCTAGCGGTATTAGTACTGTATTTTACGACAGTCCCACCATTAAGAGCCTCTGTAATTGAAGCTGTTGAGGGAGCGATGTAATTACCGGCCTTGTTAGCTAAGACTGCCGCAGGTAGACTTTTAGTTAAACGGGTAGCATTATCCAGATAACCAATTGCACCTTTAGTATTTGCGACCGCAGTGGCTACACCACCACCACCAGTAGCACCAATGAAACTGCTTGGCCAAGCAACAGTTGAACCTGCTCCTAGCTTCCAAGCACTAGATATTGCCTTCAGATGAGTGGTTAAAACAAAAGTAGTACCACTTGAGTCACTACGATGTACAACTTTGATAGGTACATTGAGTGCTATTTGGCGACCGTTGTCAGCACTAATGCTCTTATCGTTCCAATTGGTAATGGTACCGTTGAAAATACCAGAGTAACTAGCTCGTGAAAGCTTAATTCCACCGGCTGGTACAGTCAGACCAGTAGCGTTATAAACTAGTGTGACTCCGACACCGATCACAGGCACTTGGATGTAACTACGATTAGTACGTTTTTCGGTTGCGGCTACGGGGTCGTCACTAGCTGCAAAATTGACTGGGAAAGTGATTTTGGGAGTAGTACCTGCTGGTTGGGTTTGAGTGAATAAAGCTGTTAACCCTGCGCCACTACCAACTGGAGCATATGTGAAGCTGAAGCCAGGAGCGACTGTTTTTAGACCTGTAAATAAAGCGTTTACGGTGCTTGCACCTGCACCATTACCTAAAGAGGTCTCAGCTAGAGATTTCTGAGTAGCAGATTGACCTGCTACTAAACCAATTGTCAGGGCAAATACAGAAACTGAAGTTGCCAAATAGGTCAATTTACGATTAGAACAAAAAGCCATGTCAAGCTCCTTCAAATTAATTTTCGGTTCAACACCATATCAAATCAAAATCAAGTGTCAAACTGGCGATTATAAATAACCTCTAAGCACAAGAAATTGGCTTTATAGAGGTTATTAATAAATCAAAAGTTTGCACAACACTCTGAAGAATGTAGAGCAAATTAAATATATAGAGTGCATTAAGCTATTGCTAATCCACGCTATTGCATGATTATTTTCTAGTTAAAAACTCTACATTCCAAAGTAAGTTAGTCTAAATAAACATTCAGTGGCTTTAGTATAAGGGAGTGGTTAGTAGGTACTATGAATCATGCCTCAATTCCCATTTTCAGTCTCTTATCGCGTTTTAAAAAGCCATGTTTAATTTTACCCACTTACTTGGGATGGCAATTTTATCTCAATTATGAAAATCACTTTCTTTAATGTAAACGCGCAGCAGTTTGCCAGAAGCTACCGCTAATGTGCGAAGTAAAGAAAGTCAGGATTTCACAAATCTTTTAGGACTGCTATAACTAATAGCTGTTAAAGTTTGCCAACCAAATAAACAATATAAGGTTAAGGTAAAGCTTAAGTCATGATTAGATTATGGAATGATTAAATAACTTATATATATTTCTGGAATTTAGAGGCGTTTCAAAAGTAGTTTTTGTAGCATTTTTTTATTAATTCACCAGAGGAAAATCTGAAACTTTCAGTTTTGCATATTAAGCTTTTTGTAGAGGTTTTAATAAGTATTTAATAAAGTTTACGCAGTTTACAAATTAACCAGTGTATGTGTCAACGAAAATACGCTATTTCAGCATTTTATTAGTTGCGTAGGCGCAATCCAAGCAAGGCTTCGCCAAAAAATAGCTGAAAAATCTAGCTAGAATTCCAAAAATCTATATTGCGTATTTGGTCTTTTCTGTCAACGGTAAGTGATAGTATTGTTTTTCACAATTCACCAATTTATGAAAAAGAGGGGGAAGCGGGAAAGTGATCTAATGCCAGGGTTATTTCATTCCCCCCTAGTCCGCCGGGGAATAAATTAAGAGTCTCATAGCTAAAGTCGGTTAAAACCGACTATGAATAAGTTTTTGAGTCCATTTTAACGGACTTGAACTATAAGAAAAGGAAATTTATTTCCGGGCTGGTTATGCCAAGAACGAAATAGCCCTGGATTTAATGCTTTTACCGTTTAACCTTTTAACCTTTTTCCCTCAGCAATCTCCGGTAAACATTTGGAGATTATTTAGCCAAGAGGATAAAGCGTGGTATATTTCATTCTATGGACAGTAGACTGATTAACGCGGATATGAATTGTACTGCTAATATAATCTCCAAAAGTATTCCCAAAAGGCTTTGCAGATGGGATACTCTAGCCATTGCGTTGCCAACTTGCCCAAATTTGTAGCAATTAATGTACTAATTTGTAGTACATTAGGTAACGATAACACCTTACAAGACAGTTGTTTGGAGGGATAAAATGTTTTCTATAGAAATTGTAACTATGCTGCCAAGCATTGTCTGGCGTTTCTACCAGATTGCCCAACCTCTAATTGAGGCCAAATCGCTGGAATAGAAAAAGTTTAGGAGGACTCTGGCAGTTCTGGTTTAAAGCTCGAAACCTAGTTTCTAAAACTACGCATATTTACCTTTTAAACCAAACTTAATATTTTATTAACTTTCTTTAATAAAAGTTTATATATAATCGAAGACTTTACTGCAAACTTCATAATTTCATTAAAAATGAATGTTTAATCATGTTAAATTGAAAATGGCTGTAAAATTTTAGACAACGAACACTCATAGTACACCATAGGAAAATTAGCAAATGTCTAGACAAAGTTCTCACGAGAGAAACTTTTTCAAAGCTTTAACTGGTAGTGCCGTCAAAGGATCTCATAACTTCAGACTGGGACTTAAATCCGCCCTGATGATTCTGGTTGAATCTGTACCTTTTTTGATTGCTTGTGCTGTACTCATAAGCGTTATCAGCCTAAAAAGTCCTATCCTGCTCTTTTGTTTACTAGTTGGTAGTTTAATTGTAGTGATCACCCAGCAAATTGGGGAGCAGGTGAATTTACCAAGGCGATCGCTAGTATTATTACAAATTTTAGTAGCAGCGATCGTCCTGAGTTTATATTGGTTAGACTATTTTGCCGCCCCCGCCCAAGCACAGTTTTTTGGGGAAGCTGAAAAGTTTTTCAAAAGAACCTTACAAAATGGTTCAGGAACAAATGCTGGTGGTAGCGACACACCAGTAAGCTTGATATTTAATGTGTTACGGGCGATTTACTTACTCTATATTGCAATTTCCCTGGTTGGTGTGATTAACGCAGTGCGTAAAGATGAAGATTGGCAAAGCATTGCCAGAACTCCCCTATTAGTCGTTGTTGCTGTTACCATTGCAGATGTACTCACACGCTTTGTAATTGGCGATAGCAGTAAATAATTCAGATATTTAAAATGTCTCAAGAGCGGGAACAAGAATTTCGTCCAGTCAATCAAGTTCTGGGAAGCCAACCTTCATTAGGACCAATTCCTGCCGATCAAATTCTTCCTTGGACGGTAATCGCCTTAACCTCATACTTTATTATCAATGGGATTTTTGGTGGGATTTTCCAAGAAGAGTTTCAAAAATGGTTGTGGACAGTACTAATTACTGGTTGGGGAATCGGAACTTGGTGGATCTTAACTGGTGGTAGGAGTTGGAGCTTTTTAAGTAAATTTATTGGCGTTCCCGCTTGGACAAGAGGCTTTGCTCGTTATCAAAGCTTACTAGAAGTTAACCATGAAGCGAAAAATCGGAAAACAAAGCGTCGCCGTCGCCGGAAATGAAAGTAGATTAACACCATTTGAAGATGCCTTACACTTGGCGACAATGCTACGTGTGGCTATGAATGGACGTGATATTGGCGCTTACCTTTTGACAAAAGGTACTCAAAAAGATCAGTTCTGCTTTGTTTTTGGTTTTGACTGTAAGGGAATTCATACAACCTTAAGACCTGAACAAATCGATACACTTTTTAATAACATTGAAGCTGGATTGAAAGACATCCCTAGCGGTGAAAGAATGACACTGCATTTGGGATCTTTTAGTTCAGACAAAGAGCGCCAAAAAGAATTAGCATCATTAATAAAAAATACGCCATCACGAGATATCAAATATTTGTTGATGGCGGAAAGAGCTAGACTCAAAGAACTAACAATTTCTGGTATTCGTAAGCCAAAATTTTTGCGGATTTATGTCACTTACACGATTGAATCCAACTCCAAAAATGGGGATGATTGGATAGAGAAGCTTTTGGTTAGAGCTGAATCATGGTGGTTGAAATTCAAAGGGGAACTCTCAGAAATAGAAAACCAGCGTATTGAAACCCTGATCACAAATGCTTACAAACAGGGTTTTCTACGTTGGGAACAAATTTTATCTAACCAAATGGGGTTGGATGTCAAGCCTTTGAAAGCTGAGGAACTCTGGGAGGAAATCTGGAAAAGGTTTAATGATACAGATCCAATAGATATTCCCCAGTTAATGACTTTAGATGAACAAGGACTACACGAGCAAGTTAATTCCGATTTAGCTAGTACTAAATTGCTTATAGACAATATCCACGGCACAACTTTGCTGATGGAGTCTAGCATACCTTGTGCCGATCGGCGGTGGGTTAATGTTAACAATAATTATATTGGCGCACTCTCATTTCTCGAAAAACCCGGAGGTTGGTCAAATAAATCTACCCAACTGCGCTATTTATGGGAACTGTTGGCGAGAGAAAGAGTAGTAGATACAGAGATTTTTTGTGAGCTGACTGCGGCAAATCCAGCAATGGTGAAAACTACTCTGCAACGAGTGCTGAAGCAGTCAAACATGACAACAATTATGGCTCAAGAAAAAAGTAAAACCATTGATGTCAATGCTCAATTAAAGTTAAAGAAATCGGTAGCAGCTCAAGAACAATTATTTGAAGGCGCAGTCCCGATTTATACGAGTGTCGTCATTTTGGTACATCGTCCAACTGTAGAAGGATTAGATGAGGCAACAAGATATATTGAAAACTGTTTTCAACGTCCAGCAAAATTAATTAGAGAAACTGAGTACGCCTGGAAAATTTGGCTGCAAACACTACCGATAGTTTGGGAAGGTTTGTTAGCCACACCCTTCAATCGTCGCCAGCTATATTTAACAAGTGAAGTTCCCGGATTAATGCCTTTAGTTTTAACTAAAAGAGGTGATAAACAAGGCTTTGAGTTGATTGCTGAAGAAGGCGGAACACCCGTACATTTAGATTTATTTAATCAACACAAAAATTTAGCTTTGTTTGCGACAACTCGTGCGGGTAAATCGGTGTTGGTATCAGGAATTTTAACTCAGGCTTTGGCGCATGGTATTCCAGTAGTGGCGTTAGATTTCCCCAAACCTGATGGTACATCTACTTTCACTGACTACACAGAGTTTATGGAGGGGAATGGAGCGTATTTTGATATCTCCAAACAATCGAATAACTTATTTGAACAGCCAGACTTACGATCGCTAGAACCAGAACAACAGCGCGATCGCTTTAACGATTATACAGGGTTCCTAGAATCAGCTTTGATGACAATGGTTTTGGGATCATCCACTGAAAGTCAAATTTTATCGCAAACCGTGCGATCGCTGCTCAACTTAGCATTAGAAGCCTTTTTTGCAGATGAGGGCATCAAAGAGCGATACCGACTGGCGATGGCGGGAGGATTTGGCACTCTTGCTTGGCAGAAAACCCCTACCTTAAAAGATTTTCTCTTTTTCTGCTCACCAGATCATTTGCAGCTAGATTCTTTAAGTGGCAGAGTAGAAGACGCCCTCAGTCAAATTCAACTGCGCTTGCGGTTTTGGCTTTCTAGTCGTGTGGGACAAGCGATTTCTGCACCATCCAGCTTTCCTACCGATGCACAACTTTTAGTTTTTGCTCTCAGAAACCTATCAGATAGTGAAGATGCAGCCGTACTCTCTTTGAGTGCCTATTCAGCCGCACTACGACGCGCACTTAGCAGCCCAGCTTCCATATTCTTTATCGACGAAGCACCAATTCTATTTGAATTTGAGCAAATTTCTGACTTAGTTGGTAGAATTTGTGCCAACGGTGCTAAAGCTGGGATTAGAGTCATCTTATCAGGACAAGATCCTGATACTATTGCCAAATCTAAAGCTGCATCTAAAATTTTGCAAAACCTGACAACACGATTGATTGGACGCATTCAGCCAGTTGCAGTGGATAGTTTTGCAGAGATATTAAAATATCCCCGCGAAGTTATTTCTCGTAATGCCTCAGAAAGCTTTTTTCCGCGTAAAGAAGGCGTTTATAGCCAATGGCTACTAGATGATAACGGGATTTATACATTCTGCCGTTACTATCCAGGTTACGAACAATTGGCAGCAGTTGCGAATAACCCCTCTGAACAAGCTGCACGTAGCAAAATGATGCAACTTCACAGCAATAAATATGAAGCTTTTTCTGCATTTGCACGTCAGTTAGTGGCGAATTTACGTAGTAGTTAATCGGGTTGTGTAAGCAGTTAACAATGTTCAAAAAGTTATAAATCATAGTTAAAAAGCTTAATTTAGTCTATTTTTTTCAAGCACAAATGTATGCAAAAAACTACCATTTTAACTTTAACGTTACTATCCCTGGCAATCCTACCAGCAATGGCACAAGTTCAGACGAGCGGATTAGGCCATGTTTGGACTGATTTTCAATCATATTCCACAGATTTGCAAAACTACCTTCAATATAATCTCAGCGACAACTTAAAGCCTATAGAAGTACAGAGTCAAAATGCTTTAAGTAATGCCAAAGGAGACTTGAATCTACCTAACCCCGTCGCTGCGGGACAAACGGTTCGTGATAATTTGATTAACTACTCTTATAATTCAGACTCTAAATCAACCCGCTTTGAAAATAATTCAGCAGTACGGGGAAATTTAGTTAGTAATGAACTCAATCGTGTAATTACCCGTGGAGTCGCGGTAGGTGTTCTTGGTAAAAATGGACAAATTCGGACAAAAATAAAGTTAGAAAATACTGAAAACACACTAAAAAATATTGCCGATATTACCGACCAGGCGGAGGTAGGGAGCCAAGGGTTTATTGATAAAGCTCGCAATTTAATTCCTCCAACTGCTTCTGTTGCAACTATTAGTGCTGGAGATATTGCAACTAGCGGCGCTATTTCGGCTTTATCACAATTAATAGGTGCTACTCAATTGCAAAGTATTAAGATTCAACAGGCACAATCACAAATTGCAGGTGAAACATTTGCTCAGACAATACAAACGAATCAGTCTTTACAGTATTCAAATTTAAATTTAGCAAACATTTCTCAGCAAACAGAAGAGGCGAATCGCGCTCGGAGAGTAGAAACATCTACAGAAGCGGCGCGACTTTTACGAGCTACTTCTCAACTGGATTTGTTTGGGAGAAAAGTTAATAAGTAGGATTTATACAATTTTTAAAATCCTTAAACTTGTTAGGGACTGACAAATAAAAAATACTCAACTACTTCTTGTGGGGTGGGCGTCTCGCCCGCCCGTAGCCAAAGGCGGGCAAGATGCCCACCCCACAAGATTGGATAATTTATTTGTTGTAAATCCCTTAGAAACTAACAGTAAGTCTAAAAAACAGTTTTGTCGGGTGCGTTAGCGACAGCGTAACGCACCGAAAGCATCCGGGATGGTGCGTTAGGAACGTAACGCACTCTATGAAATCTTAAACAAATAGCCCATTAAATCAAAATGCAACTTGCTATTCAACTAATTTTTGGCCAAGTAGGCATTGATCAGATTATCGATAATGGTGCGGCAACTTCCCAAAGTGTTGCCCAAGGTTGGGACAAACAATGGCTGGATTTATTACAAAATAATACCAGTAATAACTTGTATGGAGCGCTGACCAATCTGGGTATTTTTTTTGCAGTAGGAACCCTGTTATTTTTTATGATACAATTCCTCAAAGACTTAATATCCTACGAATATACCCGTCCCATATCAGCCTTAATTTGGCCTTTTATTGTGGTGCTTCTCTTAAGTAATTCAGGCAATGGAAGTATCCTTTCTAATCTGACTCTAGGAGTGCGGAATTTTCTAAACACTGTGAATCAGCAAGTATTGGTAACAGCAGATGCGAATAAAACATACCAGCAAGCACTGAATATGAGTGTTGCCGAAGAAGTAGCTGGCTCTTTTCTGCGTCCTTGCCAGTCGCTTACTGGTGAACAACAAAGTCAATGCTTTATCAAAGCTGCCGAAAAAGTTAACATTCTCTGGCGAAAATATAGAGAGATATACGGAAATAAAAGCTGGATAAATAGATTACAAACTAAGGTAGATAATATCAGATATGGCACTGGCATTGTATCAGAAACCTCATTTAATTCTTTGTTAGGTTCTACAGTCCAAACAAGTATCAAAAACTTTTTGGTTTCCTTACAATATGCCTTCCAGAATTTGATAGAAGTTACGATGTTGTTGATAGCGGCTTTAGGTCCACTGGCTGTAGGTGGTTCTTTACTGCCTGTAGCTGGTAAACCAATCTTTGCATGGCTGACCGGATTTTTATCTATTGGAATTGCCAAGATTTCATTCAATATTATTGCTGTGCTGACTGCCGCAGTTATTGTGAATGGGCCAGGTCAAAATGCTAATGTTGATCCAGACTTAATGTGGTTCATAATTTTTCTGGGAATTTTAGCACCAATTGTATCTTTACTTGTGGCTGCTGCTGGCGGTTTTGCAGTCTTCAGTGCGATCAGTAATACGGCTTCTTTAGTAAATGAGAGGATATAAGAAATGAAAAATGAATAAACTCAATTTTGGCAAGTCTGCTGACTGCTGATTATATACAATAGCTGAAGTTTTTTGCAGAAGGAGGTGAGTAAATGGTGCGTTTACTGGAAAAAAGACAAAGAACGGCAAGTGTTTTGACAATTTTTGCGATCGCTAGCTTCAGTTTACATATATTAGTTTTACTTTTATTCTTATTCCAAGGGATAAATATTCGTCAACTCAGTCTGAGAAAATCTCCCAACTTTGTGCAATTAATAGATGGTAAACCAGTAGCTAATATTGATGATTTAGCCAGACAACCAGAAGCAATTCGCCAATTCATCAGCAAAACGATGATCTCAATGTTTACCTGGTCTGGAACCTTACCACCACAAACTATCGAAGAACTTGCAAACCCAAAAGCAGATTTAGGAATTCTTATTCAAACACCTCAAGGGAGTAGCCAAAAAATTAGCACCACCAGTTGGATAGCTAGTTTTGCTTTATCAGAAGATTTTCGCAAAGGTTTCTTAAGCACAGTTGCAGAAATGACACCGCCAGAAGTTTTCTCTGAAAATCCCAACCAAGCGATGACATCACAATTAGTTATTAAGCGGGTTTATCCGCCAAAACAAATTGCACCCGGTAAGTGGCGAGTGGGTATGGTAGCCGACTTAATTCAAAAAAACCGAGTTGGTGGTGCAAAACTCATAACTCCTTTTAACAAAGATTTCCTTGTACGTGCAGTAGATTATTTCGCTAATCCGCAAGCCGACAATGGCACAAACCTGCAAAAAGCAATTTATAGTGTCCGCGCTGATAGACTAGAAATTTATGAAATTCGTAACTTATGTTTGCTAGATGGCTACAACAACCTGAACGAAGATAAATTCAGGCAATGCGGTTCTGGACAAACATCTGATAGCTTTATTAGATAATCGATTTCTAGTTCACTGGCTGATAGTACAATTTATTTAATTAATTATTAATGCAATTACTCAAACCAGAAAATAGGACAAATAGCCCTTTACCAGTGTTGGTAGTAGGAACCTTTGGTTTACATCTATTTACCTTGCTTTTACTAATATTTAACGGGTCTATGTTACAACAGTTAAGTAGGCAACTCACACCTCAAAGTTTAGTGCAACTTGTTGATGGTCACACTATAACCGTAGACCCCCAACCAAATTTAGAGCGACAACCAGAGGCGATTCGCCGCTTTGTGGGTGAAACAATGACCTTAATGCTTACCTGGTCACAACAACAGCCGCCAACACAGGTCTGGGAAATTACCTCCCAACTGGTAGCTGATGATTTTAAACAAAAACTTAAGTCAGAACTTACTAACTTAAATCCAGATAGCCAATTTGAAAATGTTAATAGAGGAGCGGAGAATGTATTAGTAATCCAAAAAATTTCTCAACCTACAGAAATAGACAATGGAAAGTGGAAAGTGGATATAGTTGCCAATCAATTAGTTTTTAGTAGTTATGATAAGTTGGGAAAATCAGTTTCCTTTAATAAACAAATTTTAGTTAGAGCCATAGATCAACCAGCACCTTCACTACCAAATGCAGCACTACCGTTACACTTCGCAGCTTACCGCCTTGGTGAAGCCAAACTAGAAATTTATAATGTATGTGAAATCCAAGATCAAAATTGTTCTGCAAATCCAACCAAAGCTCTACCATGACTAGATACTCAATTCCTACGGAAACTCCTCCCCAAAATGGATTTACTCTAACCACCGACGATGGCCAACCAAAAGTAGAATCTTTAGATTGGGAATCACAGATGTCAAGGTTGGTCGGCTTTGAAGAAGAATCTCCTACAGATATCCCAGGATCAGAAGACTCTGTAACGGCGCAAGAGTTTCTTTCTCAACCGCAACAAGTTCAGACTAAGGAAGCCTTCTCATCTAATCCCTTTGCAAAGTTAGCTTTGGTAGGGGCTGCTACCTTATTGATAGTTTTGGTTGGTGGTGTGTTTTTGTCCAAGTTGATGAGTAGCAGCAGTCAAAAACCAAAAAATATTGTTTCTCCAGAAGCGCGATCGCAGCCCACTAATGAATCTAGCTCTCAACAGCTAGGATCTGAAGTAGATAGTCTGAAAACGAAATTAGCCCTGACTGAACAAGCACAGTTGGTAAAAGCCGCCCAACAACAGCTCAGAATTGCCAAATCAACGCCGCCAGTAGCCTTACAACAACCGTCAGTTTCTTCCAGAGATCTACCGAAAGTGATACCAACACCCGCACCAACAGTTTACGTACCTCGGACAGTGACAGTTGATCGTCCTGTACCTACTTCTCAACCTTTGCTACCACCCCAACTAGCAAACACTCAGCCGGTAGTCAATATAACTCCACCATCTCCACCAAGCGCACTTGAAGAGTGGACAAGGTTAGCAAAGTTAGGTAGCTACGGTCAAGTAAATGCTACCAATCAACCTAATAGCATTGCAGCGGCTCCTGAACCTGTAAACAATACGCAGCAACAGACAAACCCAAATCCTGACAAAACCGCTCCTCTGGTGAGCCAAGCGCAACCGCAGGGACAGAAAACCGTACCTGTCGGGACTAGTGCTAAAGCTGTGTTGGCGACAGCGATATTTGGGGAAACTACTAAGTCAAGCGGTGGTAATGAAGGAAGCGAACAGAAAAATGTATTTGTGATCCGATTGCAAGAACCGTTAAAATCTACAGATGGTGCGATCGCTCTACCTGCAAACACCGAATTTCTAGCTGAAGTTGGTTCCCTTTCCGAACAAGGTCTTTTCCAGATGAACGTAGTTAAAGTCATCTCGAAAAATAATGGCAACCTTACAGAACTAAACTTACCTAACAATGCAATTTTTATTCGCGGTACTCAAGGTAAACCTTTAATGGGAAATAAATTTCCCAGTCAAAGTTCGTCCATAGCATCAATGGATGCAGGACTATTCGTTTTAGGAGGTATTAGTAAAGCAGCAGAGTTAGTAAATCTCCCTGATACTCAACTCGTATCACTTCCTACTACCACTACCACCCCAGCAACAGGAACGACACCAAGCACCACCAGTAACAGCTCAACTCTTACTACTATCAGTCAACCCAGACGCAACCTTGCAGCTGGGCTTGTGGAAGGTGGTTTGAACTCTGTAGTACCCCAAATTGCCCAACGTAATCAACAGGCGATCGCCCAAATGTCACAACAAAATGGTGTTTGGTTTTTGCCAGCAGGCACAAATGTTGAAATATACGTTAATCAGCCAACGGAGCTTTAGGAGGTAGGATTTATACTAATTTTAGATTTTGGATTGGGTAATGGTAATTAATAATTAGTTTTGTTTCCATCTTTGGGATCTCCACATTTGCAACCATGAACAATAATCCTAAATTGTCAGGAAATACCCCACATAATTCTTATTTCCTACCTATAGCTTCCTTAATTTTCTCGGTTGCTATGTTCTTGTTAGTAGGCCGTGCTGTAGCTAATAACGCCGTTCTGCGTTCCATATTTTCGTGCCAAGCACAGGGTTTAGGGGGAGCAATACCTACGATCAAAATTTGGTATCAAGAAGGAACAAACTTAAGCTTTATTCCGGCTGGAGAAGTAATTAAAAAAGTTTGGTTAAACGATCCATCACAGGTAACTATAGATTTTGATGGCCCAGTATGTATGCAGTTTGGTCAACAAGCTAATGCTAGTGCAGGAGATTGTAAAAACTCGGCAGCGAATGTAATTCAACTCAGACGGATTGCGAAACTGGACATTCCTGGACTTCCTCCCACTAGCAATACACTTTTAACAGTTGTTACTGAAGGGCAAGGTAGAAACAAGTTGTATACTTTTCGAGTGCTATATGGAACAGATAACCCTGAATATCACACTTTAGCAGTTTTTCCCGATCCTGGTCAGGAAGGTTCTTGTGTGAGAGTTTCACAATAAACTTCTAGCAAAAGTACCCAATGACCACCAGTGAAGTTTCCCCTCTACAAAAAGCGTTAATGCTGATGTATGTCTAGATTGTGACTTTTTAAAAGCCTTGCTCTCCTTTTTAAGGCTTATCGTTACCCACATCTTTTCAATCACTCACTTCGTTGCTATTCCGTTTGAGAATAAATTCCAAAGCGTAACGCACCAAATCCTTACCAGGACTTACGCAAACAATACCTAAAATCCTGATTTTTAGGTAGGGGCAATACCCTGCGGTCAGCTAAAGCTACATGAATTGCCCCTACGTCTGTTGTCAACTTAACGTAGAAGTTAGGCAAGGCATGCTTTCGAGGTTTGAACCTCATCCCCAGCCCCTCTCCCAATTTTGGGAGAGAGGAGCAAATTCTCCGGTATCTTGGCACTCTTCGTTAAAACAGGGTAGGCAAAACCCTCTGTTCGCGTAGCGCGATGCTCTAAGCTTGCCGTTCGCGCAGCGTCTCGTAGAGAAGAGTCTCGTAGAGAAGGCATCGCCTGTTTTTTTAACTAACTGTCCGTTTCATCGGAATTTCTATCCAGAACTCACAGCCGTTACCAGGTTCAGAAACACACTTGATATTACCACCGTGTTTTTCCACAATAATTTGGTAGCTAATAGATAACCCCAAACCAGTACCTTGTCCAGGTTGTTTGGTGGTAAAGAAAGGTTCAAAAATGCGCGATCGCATCATCTCTAAAATCTCATAACCATTGTTAGCAATCCAAATTAGAATAGTATTCCCTTCTGTGACTTCTGTACGAATCCAAATTTTAGGATTATCAATTATTTTTCCAGCTTTCTCTGAGTTTTGCAGTGCATCGATCGCATTGTTAAGAATATTCATAAATACCTGATTAATCTGGGCAGCATAGCACACTACCAGGGGCAATTCACCATATTGCTTAACTACCTCAATAGCAAAAGAATTTGTTTCTGGTTGCAGTCGATGTTGTAAAATTAGCAAAGTACTTTCGATGCCTTCATGAAGGTCAACTGCCTTCATTCCTGCTTCGTCAAGGTGAGAAAAAGTTCGCAACGACAAGACTAATTGAGAGATCCGATCTGCCCCCATTTCCATTGAAGTCAGAATTTTGGGCAAGTCATCACTAATGAAATCTAAATCCAGTGCTGCTGCTTGGTTTTCAATTTCTCCTATTGCCTTAGGATACTCTTTCTGATAAAGGCGCAGTAATTTAAGTAAATTTTCGGCATATTCAGTAACATAAGTAATGTTGCCATAAATAAAACTAATTGGGTTGTTAATTTCATGTGCTATACCAGCAACTAACTGCCCTAAGCCTGCCATTTTCTCACTTTGAATCAACTGGCTCTGAGTGTTCTGCAATTCTTTAAGATTCTGGGTGATTTCTTCTTTTTGACGTTGAGTTTGTTCGAGTAATTCCGCTTGCTGAAGTCCTACCCCTAACTGAGTCCCAATCTGCATCAGCAAATTTATCTCATCTTCTTGCCAATCACGGAGTTTGATATTTTGATAAGCTGCTAGTAATCCCCAGAGTTTCTCCCCCTGAAAAATCGGCACAATCATATATGCCCTAGCCTCCATTCGCTCGATTAGTGCAATATATGGAATAGAATAATCGGTGCTATAAATATCCTTAATAACAAGAGTTTGACCATTAGCAAAGTCTCGAACTTGGTTTTTTTGCAAGTAATCATCTGCTGCGGCGTAGCCCGCACTTCGACCCTTCTCTACGAAACCCTTCTCTACGAGACGCTGCGCGAACGGCAAGCTCAGGGCATCGCGCTGCGCGAACGACGTAGGCTCAGGGCAGGTGTTACCCTGAGCCTGCCGAAGGGCAAGCTCAGTGACCATCATAGACATCGCAGATATAATTTCCTTTACTGATGTCCAACCTGGCGCTAAAGACTCAGCAACAAATTCCCCACTCCAATCAGCCCGGAATCGATAGATTGTGACTCGATCAACTTCCAATAGCCGTCGGACTTCTTCTGTACTGGTAGCAAAGATGGTATCAATATCAAGAGACTGGCGAATTTTCTCCACCGTTGCGGCTAACGCCTTCTCCCTTTGGGCTGCTTTCCGTTCTCGTTCGGCGGCTTTAGCCAGTTTTTGAGCTTGCACCTGCACCTCTTTCAATGACTCAGCTTGCTGTAATGCTACTCCCAATTGGGTGCTAACTTGGATAAGAAAGTAAACCTCATCTTTTTCCCAATCACGGCTTCTGGCATTCTGGTACACTGCTAGCAAGCCCCAGAGCGTCTGACCGTGGTAAATGGCAATGATCACATAAGCTCTTGCTTGATATATCTCTAAGGTTTTAATGTAGCAGTCGCTAAAGCCTGCACTGTAAATATCATTACAAACACGGTAAACTTCACACCTGCCGAAGCCACCACCCTCTGTATCTTGTAAGTAGGTATCAGCGACTGGGGGTTTAGCTAAATCTTTGGCGCTACATTCGCTGACGTTTTCTTTCAATTCCGGCCGATGTAACTGCTGCTCCATGAGGGAGAACCAACCCTCTGCCACTGATTCAAACACGAATTCACCACTCCAATCGGGATTGAAGCGATAAATAGCCACGCGGTCAGCATTTAGCATCTGCCTAAGTTCTACGGTGCTTGTGCGGAAAATGCTTTCCAAGTCTAGGAATTGACGAATTTTCTCAATGGTTATCGCTATGCTTTTCTGCCATACTGCTGCTTTTTCTATGGCTTTTGCTTGTGCTAATTGTGCTGATTGTAATTTCACTTGTTCCAGGTAATCTGCTTGCTGCAAGGCAACTCCCAGATGTTCGGCGATTAATTGCACAAACTCAATTTCTGATGCTTCCCATTGCCGAGAACTACTACACTGATGAAGACACAGCAATCCCCATAAATTTTTACCTTTCATTAAAGGGGCAGTTATATTGGCACGTACCTGGAATCTTTCTAGCATTTGGACGTGACAATCACTGATACTAGCTTGATATATATCAGCCATTGCTTTAATCCTACCTTGCTGATATAATGATGCAAATTTCGCAGCAAAGCAGTGGTCGTCCACTTTTCCTGCTAGTGCCGAACCCCATTCTGCTCCCACATCTTCATAGATAAATTCCCCTTCCCATCCCAATTCGGGATAAAAACGAAACACACTAACGCGATCAGTTTTCAGAAGCTGGCGTACTTCAGTGACTGTAATTTTGAAGATAGTTTCTATGTCTAGAGACTCACGAATGCGGGCAATAACGCCAAACAAGGCTTTTTGTTGCTTATTCTGACGCAGCGAGAATGTCATATCTGAATCAGATTCTTGCTGCTCTGAATTTGGTTGTATAGGTTGAATAGTAGAGGCGTTTTCCATTCCCAGTCAGATTTTAAATATTGAAAGTCTTCTATCTTATAATTCCCCTAGATAGTAGAAAGGTAACAATTATTTCCTTGAAATGCCAGATAAAATAATGTAGGGACACGATATTATCGTGTCCCTACAAAAAGAATTTTCAACCACGAGAAAATTACCGCCGCTTAGGAGGGGCGCTGCGGGTGGTGCGTTTCTCTTCCTCTTGGCGACGGCGATCGCGCCAATCTGCCACGGTTAAATAACCAATACCACCAGTGACTACTACCAGCAGCACTACAGCAACTAAAGTCAAAATACTCAAAAATGGACTTTCCACCATGCCTCTACAGTCCGTTACGTCCCCAGACTACCATTGCAATTGACCAAGTGAACACAACTAACAGTGATACCCAACCTAGTGTCAAAATCTCCATACTCCCACTTTTAAAATAATTACAAAAGGTTTCTAATATTTATCATACTGGGAAGTGGGCATTGGGGAGTGGAAAGTAGTAGTAAAGAAGTGGGGAATCTTACTTCTTTATTCATAACTCTTAACTCGTAACTGTTTTGCCCAATCCCTACTCCCCAATCAAAATATAAAGTGAACGAAACTTCAGACATTCAACTGATGGCAGAACGCCTATAATCCCTGAAAGCTGGAATAATTGGGGGTTTATCTCTGTGTTTCGCTTTTGCGTAGGCGTAGGCCGCACTTCTCTACGAGACGCTGCGCGAACGACAAAGCTCAGTGATCATCGTAGACATCGCTAGTCTTTTGAATACTTTAGTACTCGCAAAGTATTTTCAGACACTGGCAAGTCTGCAAAGTGATGTTAACTGGTACTTGTGGGTAAGTGCTACGTTGGCTTAAACCTTTTTCATCAATCTAAATTATATGAAAACTAAAATATCCGACTATTATCTGATAGTCGATCTGGAGGCTACGTGCTGTGACAGTGGGACAATTCCTCGTCATCAAAATGGAAATCATTGAAATCGGTGCCGTAATGCTCAATAGAGCAACGGGGGAAATGGATTCAGACTTTCAGCAATTCATCCAACCGGTGAAACATCCGCAACTGACAAGTTTTTGCACAAAATTGACTAGTATTCGGCAGGAAGATGTTGACGAAGCGCCAAAATTTCTAGAGGCAATTTCTCGCTTCAAAGAATGGATTTATTCATTTCCCAATCATATTTTTTGTTCTTGGGGCAATTACGACAAAAAGCAATTTATTCAAGATTGCGCGTTTCATAATTTCCCTTATCTTTTTATTTCAGAACACATAAACATTAAAGAGGAATTTTCAGAATATCTTGGTGTGTCTAAAAAATTTGGCATGGCACAGGCTCTGAATGAGTTGGGGATAGAATTAAAAGGCACACACCATCGTGGCATTGATGATGCCCGCAACATTGCAGCTATCTACAGACAGATTAAAACCAAAAAACTAAGCTGAATAATGGGAAAGTTACCCGTTAACTACACCAACTTTCATGTGTAAATAAATTTGGAGTTATACCAATTTAATATGAAGCTGCATAGAATAGAGCTTCCAAGATAAAGTTGTAAGAAGAGACAGACATTACCTGCTCAAATGTAAGTTGGTTGAATATTTCCTGGATGCGATGCCGAAGGCGGGCTACGCCTACGCTTAAAGCTTGTAAAGAAGAAAACAGTTCATTTTGAAGTGGTTTTTTGAGGAGCTGCCAAAGCCTCTCGAGCGGGTTGAGTTCGGGAGAATGTGGTGGTTGAAGAAGAGGAATAATATTCTCCGGTCAACGAATTGCAGAACTGGTATGAGCGCTCGCTTGGTCAATCTGTAAAATGGCATAATCCGAGCCTAATCGCTGAGATAGCCAGTCCAAAAACTGTTGAAAATACTCGCCATTGAGTTTGGGGTATTCATGCTGGAAATGCTTTCCTGTCAAGGGTTCGATAGCACCATAAATCTAAAAATTTTCCCGTTGCCATTAAGTATAATTTTATCGCAAGTTACTGATTTGAGAATCTGAGCAATGTATTTGGAAGCGCCAGACTAACAAATTATCAGTCTGGCGCTTTCAATTTGCTAACTAGGCACTTACGGAACTGTTACCAAATAGGATGAAGGAATTGGTTGAGCGCGTCCAGCATTAACGAGTGCCTGGTAAACAAAGGCAGCAACTTCGGCTCTAGTCGCCTGACGATTAGGATTGAGTTGCTTGGCTGTGGGATAGTTAATTACTAATTGCCGTGCAGTTGCCGCAGCAACAGGTGCGATTGCATAATTAGGAATCTGGGCAGCATCGGTGTAAAAGGCAAGGACATTCTGATTATTCGTAGTTAAGCCCAAACCATTAGCTAAAGCGACCAACGCCTGCACTCTTTGAATTTGCTGCTGTGGCTTAAAACTTCCATCAGGATAACCAGAAACAAATTGACTCTGGTAAGCAGATTGAATTGCAGTGTAAGCCCAGAAATTGCTTGCTACATCCTTAAATTTAATGCCTGGGCGTTTAGCTCGTGGTGTTAAGGCTTTAGTGACAATAGCTGCGAATTGAGCGCGGGTTACAGGTTCATTGGGTTTAAAGCTGCCATCAGGAAAGCCGGCAATAATATTTTGCGAGGCTAAAGCTTGGATGTAGTTTTTTGCCCAGTAATTTGCTGGCACATCTTTAAAAGCAACAGTCCCTCCAGACGGTATGTTAACAGCTGCGGCAACAAAATCTACTGAGCCAAAAATCTTTTTCTGATCGATATCGTTGCCAACAGCGACAATTTTACCAGTTTTAGTGGCGTTGTTCACATCATAACGAGTGTTCTTGCGGATTAGATTACCACCAGGATTTTCGTTGGTGCCAAGATCGGGTAGAGCGTTGACAGTTGCGACTACTCCATCCCGTTTATTGTTCTGAATGACATTTTTACGCAATACGGGCTTCGCTGACTCTGAGATAAAAAGACCGTCTTGGTTTTCGACAATTTGGTTTTCCACAATTAGAGGTGTGGAAGTGCCACCGATCGCTAGACCAAAACCAGTATCCTGAAATAAGTTATTCCGAATCTCTCCTTGGGCAGCTTTAGCAATTGAAATCCCATTGCCTTTGTTTTGCACAAAGACGTTATTCTCAACTTTGGGATTGCCTGTACCCGTGACAAAAACGCCCTCTCTGAGACTGTTAGTAAAAGTACTGTTTTTGATAGTGGGATTAGTTGACTCTACCCACACACCCGTACCCCGCGCATTTGGGTTGGTGACGGTGACACCGGTGATCGTGGTATCTTGGTCGGTAAGAATGGTAATATCCTGTCTGGCAAAGGTGCGACTAGTGTAAAAACCTCCACCTGTAATCAATATCGCCTCACCTTTAGTAGCTTCATCACCCCGCAGTGTTACCCCTGGTTTAAGCAAGAGCGGGAAGCTTTCGCCACTTTCCTGGTTATAGTTCCCAGGTGCTAATTGAATAACTGCACCTGGTTGGGCTTGACTGAGAGCGAAACTGATGCTTTTGTAGGGTGCAGATGACGTTGTACCAGCACTAGCACTATCTACACCATTTGTAGGATTAACGTAAATCACTGCGGCTGTTGCGGGAGCTTGCGCTGTGAGAGTTGAGCCGATACCTTCTGGGTGAGTCGCACCAGCATTAACCTCACCCGCTAGTAGTATTGAGCCACTAGAAACAACAAGCAAGGCCGTTAGTCTGGCTCCCACGCGCAAAGTATATCTGAGATGACTGCTAGAAAGAGGGCGAAAATTTTTCGCCTTAGAAATGTGAAAACCCCGATATTTCATTTTTTGAGTCTGTGATGTGCTGAATTACGGTATGTCGAACAAGGAGGTTAAAGGTAGCAGCCTTGTAGCTGCTATAAAACCCATGCAAAACTATACTGGATGATTAGCACCGATTGAGCTAAATTCCCTAGATAGATCACAGAACTTATACATTAGTTATATTATGTTATTCAGAAAACTTTACTGGTACACAATTCAT
>NZ_JBTYKD010000009.1:0-22218 GCF_054880495.1 Nostoc sp. | reverse complement strand
CTCAAACCTGTAGCTGAAGGACAGTAAGGGCGGGGGATGAGGGGGATGAGGGAGACAAGGGGATGAAGAAAGAAAGTGTTTTCCCAATGCCCAATACTTCTCTACGAGACTCTTCTCTACGAGACGCTGCGCGTAGCTTGCAACTCCTGCGGAGTACGGCAAGCTCAGGGCATCGCGCTACGCGAACACTCAGTACAAGTGCCCAATGCCCAAGACCCAATCTAAAACCACCCTTCTTGTTCCAGGGTTTCAATCAACTGTAAGCCACGGGGATCACCGACTCCTAAAAGTGAGGCTTTAGCATCTTCCCGTACTCCCAAATCTTGATCTTCAGCAAAGGCTTGAATTAAGGCATCGATCGCTGTGGCATAAACTACATTAGAAGGTAGTTCGCGGCACAGTTGACCAATTGCCCAAGCACAGTTACTCCTCACTGCTGCCACGGGATCTTGAACTAAGGCTTCAATTAATGGTGGTATTGCCCCTATAACTGCTTCGTAACCCACTTCTGCCATCTGTGCTAAGGCGCTAGCAGCCCATAAACGCACTGCGGAAATGTCGGTTCTTAAGGCATCTGCTAAGGGTGGTAAAGAACGGCGATCGCGACAGTTTCCTAAAGCCCAAACAACACCTTTACGCACATAGCCATTCCAATCACTGTTTAGTTGAGCAATTAACGGACTCACAGCTTCTGAACTGGGATTGCGTCCGATGCCATAGGCTGCACTCACCCGCACTAAGGGGCAGGTATCAGTTAACAAGCGAATCAGATGGGGGGTAGCACGCGCATCTTCTAGATCACAAAAAGCACGCGCCGCTAACATTCGTTGCTGCGGCTGGGGATTTTCTAGCAACGCTAGCATCACTTCTGGATCAGGCTTCGCCACTTCTGATTCGGCAGTTAGCGGTTCTATTTTATCTAAGGGGCTTTCTAGCTCCTCCTCAACATCGAGTAGGCTTAGATCGTCTTCGTCATACATAATTTAATTTCAATCCCGAAAAGGGATTAACATATACCCCCGCGCCAATAAGTTAAAGCCTTATAAATATTAGTTGCAATATTATACACTTTATTTTCACCCTCGTTGAGTTTTATCCGAAGGAGAACTGCCATTACTTCAGACGCTAAAGTATGTTATCGCTATGCTTTAGTTTATTATTCTGCACTCAGGAATTTTACCATCCACAGGGATTGGGTTTGATAACCTAACTGATTGTAAAGATTTAATGCGGGTTTATTAGATTGAAACACTTGTAATCCAATCTGGCGATCGCCTCTTTGAATAGCCCAATTTTCCACATATCGCATCAAAGCTTTACCAATACCCCGTCGCCGATGTTCTGGTACAACATACAGGATAAAGATGTGAGCATGACGGTTCCCATGTACTTGATCTATGGCATTGCCCACCCAGAGACAGGCGATGGGGGATGAGGGGGATGAGGGAGAATTTTCTCCATTGTCTCCCCCATTTTCCTGACTCGAAAAATTAACCCACCATAAGGGCGTATCACTAGAAAAGTATTGCTTAACTGTTTGCTCTAGGTGGGAAAAATCCTCATTGGGAAAGAGATCCTGGTAAGTTCGCTGCATGAATTTAAGCAGCAGCGATCGATCCAAAGCGGAGCCACGGCGAATAATATACCCAGGTAGTAGTTCCTCAGACACTTCTGATGTTTATTGACCTTAACTGGCTAAGTAATGTACTGCTGGTGGGAAATCAGTAGGAGTGGGCTGAGAACTTACCCCTACCTCTTCAGTTGGCGCGGGTGCTGCCATATCGGAGGGTAAAAAGATGCGGGCGCTGACTGCCACTAAGGCAAAGAAAAATACTAATACCGCAAGCAAGGGGGCGATGTACTGACGAAAAATAGCCATATTTTAGATTGCAAAGGAAGCTCTGAACTTTTATGAGAACCTAGCTGAAGATTTGTGAAGTATTCTTGATTGATTTTAGCGATTTTTTACGAATGGGGCATTGGGGCAATTCAATTTTGGATTTTGGTGAAGCAGCGCGGGAACAGGGGGTTTCCCCCATGAGTGACTGCTGAACCCGTTCGCGCAGCGTCTCCCCTTGGGAGAAGGGATTTTAGATTTTGGATTAAATTTCAATTCTTTAATCCAAAATCTAAAATCTAAAATTCTTACTCCCCACTGAAGTATTATGGGCGATCGCGCTCCAAGTCATCAAGGACTCTCTCGCAATACCAATTTTCCGGCATCCCAGGATAAGTCTCTTTTGCCTGTTCAATTAACCGTTCGGCAGCGGCAGCATCACCGAATAATTTAGCAATTAGCCTATTTTTGAGATAGCTATTAGAGACATCCTCTTCTACTTGGTTTGGTATCCCTTCATTTATAGTTGATGGCCGGGACTGCTGTCTCCGCAACTGCCAAAATAAAACGTAATAAAGCGTACCAAAAATTAAAATTAGGCTGAGTGTTCCAAAAAAAGTTAGGAGGTTAAATGCTAGAAATCCTAGAACTAACTGCGAGAGAACATAGCCAAGTAATAAACCAGTGAGTAAGAGAATAAATGTACCGACAGAAATAACTACTTGATTCCCCATATATCCTCTTCTTCGTCCTCAAGTCCTGGTCTGGATAATACTACTACTGGCTTTTGATTCCAAGGGGCAAAGAATGGCAATAATAGTAATCCGGGTAAAGCAGCGATTGCTGTCAATAGAAAGAATGTAGACCAGCCAGTTGCTTGTGCCCATGTACCGGACGGAGCCGTGAGAATATCTCTACTAAAAGCCTGCAAACTCGAAAGTAAGGCGTACTGTGTAGCTGAAAAGCTTTGATTACAAAGACTCATCAAAAATGCTACAAAAGCAGCTGTTTCTAGACCAGCGCAGAATTGTTCTATATTAACGGCAGCTAACATTAGATAGAAGTTTTTACCGACTACTGCCAACGCAAAGAAAGCCAAGTTGCCGATAGCTTGCAATATGGCGAATATCCAGAGCGATCGATTAACACCAATTTTGGTCATTACTGCTCCTGCTGCCAAGGTGCCAACAATAGTGGCGAAAATTCCCAGCGCACCAGGGAATGCGATGTCGGTTTGAGTGAAATGTAAGCCTTTATCTAACAAAAATGGGGTGGATACATTCTTGAGTAAAGAATCCCCTAACTTGTAGATGACAATAAATATCAGGATTAAAAGTGCTTGTAGCCAGCCATGACGCTGGAAAAATTCAATGAAGGGTAATTTGACTGCGGCTTCTAAAGTCTGAGGTGGGCGATCGCGTAGGACTGGTTCTGGTGCAAAAATAGAACTTACCACACCTACGAGCATCAACAGCGACATCAACAAGTAAACAGCTTGCCAAGGCATTCTGTCTGCTAAAAATAGGGTGACGTAACCGGTTACTAGAATGGCAATGCGATAACCCAATAAGTAAATAGATGCTCCAGCACCTCTTTCTTCTGCTTCCACTACATCAGTGCGGTAAGCATCAACTAAAATGTCTTGGCTGGCGCTAAAAAAAGCAACGGCTATTGCAGCAATTATTAAAGGTTGTAGCCCTTGGGATGGGTGTTGTAGAGCCATTACAGCTATAGTTAACAGTAATGCTACTTGTGTAATTACCATCCAACCTCGACGCCGCCCCAAAAAAGGCGGTACAAATCTATCTAGTAAAGGCGACCAGAGAAATTTTAAAGAATAGGGCAGCTTTACTAAACTAAAAGCGGCGATCGCTGCCAAGCTAATTCCTTCTTTGGTCAACCATGCTTGTAATGTCTGACTGGTTAAATACAACGGTAGCCCTGATGAAAAACCCAAAAATAACAAAGCTCCGATCTTTGGGCTGCCAAAAATTTGTAGCAGCGATTTATTTACTTCCACCATCTTGAAGATTCCTTTTTATTAAGATACATATCAGTAATGCTCTAACAGTGTGATTATTCCTTAATTTTCCTTAATTGAATAAACCTGATGCCCCCTGATTTCTACCCCGTGTGCAGCAAGGCATTTTTCCCAACCTTCTCGCGTACCGATGTCGCTTTTTTGGTTAAGCAATCCTAATTCCTGTTCTTGTTGGGTGAGTTGAGCAAATTCTTCGTAACCAGGGTAGCTGCTGGTAACAAATGTTTCTTTACGGTGCAAAATCGGCGGATTTGCTCTAGTTTCGTAGTCTCGATGAGTGACGACTAGGGTTTTTAAATCAATACCTATGCTGGCTTTTAATGCCGGGTGAGGATCAGTGTCGAAATTAGGGTAACACAGATAGGATATTTGCGGCTTATCAGTGTGATATTTGATTAATGTGGCTTCATCTACACGCCCAATGGTACGGCTAGCGCAACCTTCACAAATTCGCAGCAAGGGATCAAGTGCTGCTAGTGCCGAAATATGGACGTAAAGCGCACCGCGTGTATGTTTACCAATTTTGCTTTTTTCGCACGCAGTTTGAATCACCCCAGGTTTACCTAAGCTGAAAAGTTTTTGGTCGGCTACTTGACAAGCTTCTTCATAGCTACTAAAAAAGGCTTTGATATCGTGACGCATTTCTGGGGCTAGCTTTTGCCATGCCGGGCGTTGATCAAAATGGGTGAGGGCAAGATAAACTTGAATATCTAGAGAACGACGGTAAGCGATCGCATCCCATTCTGCTTCGTCGGTAGCTTGCAAAATTACACCAAAGGCGCGGCGAAAGTTCCCAAATTCGCTCAGTAATTCCGGTTCATTTTCCAATTCGCCTTTAGTAGGTAGTCTACCGCGCTTGGTAAAAAAAGCCATGAGTGGTTGCAGCTGTTCTTGATAGTCTTCAAACCGTTTGATGGGGATGCGGACTCGCGGTGTAGAAGTGGTAGAAAAGAAGCGGATAGCTTTGTAACTTTCTTTTTCGGCTTCATCTCGAAAAACAAAGTATACGCCTAGGGCGATCGGTATTGCATCGACATTTAGCACTTCATCAATATAAGTTTTGAGTTCTTCTTGTTCGTAATATTTCTGAAAAGTATTGCGGCGCGTCACAATGCCATCATTGTAAGCAAGTTGGGTTTTGCTGGGAGCGTTAATTAGTATTTGAGCAGCGACAATTAAAACTTTGTGGGTGAGTTCCCAGGCTTGGCGAAGGCTTTGACGGCGTTCCTCTGGATCTTCAATGACGTTGAGAACATAGCCCAAGTTGACTACATCGGCGGCGGTGTGTAGTACATCCGGATGGTAGTAAGGGTCCCAGCCTGCACTGGTGTAGCCTAAATTTCCTACTCGCTCTACATCACCACCGTAGCCGCAACCGTAGTCAAAAAAAGTGGTGTCTTGATTCAGAATTGCCCATTCTATTGCCAATCGCACGGGGCGAGATAAATCAGTGCGAGCGATCGCAGCTCTGTGACGCTCGATTTCTAACGCTTCAGGCATAATACTAATTCGTAATTCGTAATTCGTAATTCGTAATTAAGACACCGATAACTAATATTGTTTCAAGGTTTAATGGCCAGTTCAATTAAATCTTCAATTTTCTTGATATTTGGATCGCCTGCTAAGTAGCCAATACCGCGATGCAAATGTAAGCGGAATTGGGTGGCGAGGGTTTCTTTGTCGGTGGGATAGCCATCATTGTGACAGCGTTGCTTAAGGGCGAGAAGAAGAATATCGGACATTTCGCCGCCAAAGACGCGCCAAGTCATTTCGACGTTGCTATCTTGGGGAATTGGGACGGGTGAGGGTGTGGTTGGTTCTGCTAGGGAACGACAAAACGCCCAACGGCATAAGATATTCCATTGGTCGATTTTTGTGCTGCGTCTAAGTTTGGTAAGTTGGTCTTTGGCTGTTTGAGAGAGTTTTATTCTTTCGATTGGGGATTCCATAATAATTCGTAATTCGTAATTTATTTAGATACTGGTCTTTTGTTTGGACATAGGATAGATTTTAATTCTAATTTCAAATATAAAACATGGTAGCTAATATTAGTATTACTGACCGGACAAAAAGTTTTGCAATCAGAGTTGTTAAAGCTTGTTGCTTTTTAGATGAAAAACCTGGAGTTTCTCGAACCCTCTCCAAACAACTTCTCCGTTCCGGTACTTCGATAGGAGCGAATTGCCGAGAAGCTCAGTCTGCTCAATCTGACAAAGATTTTATCAACAAATTGGAAATTGCTTTGAAAGAAGCAAGAGAAACACAATACTGGTTAGAAATATTAATTGAATCTGAGCTAGTGGATAAACAGAAATTTCAACTACTTCTCCAAGAGGCAAACGAAGTTGGTAAAATTCTAGTCGCTTCCACCAAACGACTCAAAGGTAAATAATTACGAATTACGAATTACGAATTACGAATTACCAAAAATATTGATTTTCTACTACTGTTGTTTGGCGGGTGGAGGAGTCGTATTTGAGCAAGTATTCACGAGCGATCGCTTCGTTTTCTCGCAGTGTTTCTACTTCTTTCTTTCCAATCTCGGTATCCGTAGATAACAAAATTACTTGGTGGCTGGCAGATGGAAAGTAACGTTCAACTAAGTTACTGCGGTGAGAGGAATCTAGTCTACCTAATGGTGTATCTATTGCTACTGGTAGGCGGTGTCCAGAGACTTTCGCTAAACCCCAGAGAAAGGCGATCGCTAATAATTGTTTTTCGCCAGCCGAGAGGCGATGTTTGGGGACTGGTTTACCATTGAAATCATATAAGCAAAGTCCGAAAGTATTGGTATCAATGGCAATACGATGGACTAAATCTGACTTGTGGAGGAGATAAAGGAAGCAATTTTTAACTTCTTCCTCTAATTTATTGAGCTTTCTCAAGGTTAATTTTTCACGGAAAATCTTGAGTGTTTCTTGAACTTTAGCCGCAGAGGTAATGATATGTTCGTTATTCTTATATTTAATATTTTCTACAGTATAATCACTTAATTCTTTTTTGGACTTAGCAATAATAGTTTCTAATTCAGCTAAACGGCGGCGAATTGTTTCATAATTTGCTTTAGCTTCAACAACTTGATTTTGTGCCGTTTCTACTGCCTGACGCAGCTTTGTATAATCTTCTGGTGCTGCTGCTGTTTGTACTTGTCTTTCTAAAGTGATAATTTCTTCTTCTTTATTTTTGATAATAGCTAATTTTTCTTTTGCAGAAAGTTGAGAATTTTGCAAGTGATAGATGAGATTATCTAGCTGACTTAACGTTTCATCATCAGCTAATAACCAAGGTGCTTCAATATCGAGAGTTTGAGCATATAAATTATCTACATCTTTGACTAAAAATGATTGAATTTTTTCAACTTCTGTTAAGGCAATTTCTACCTGACTTAGCCAACTGAGTAAGCGCTGATCTCTTTCAAGTAACAAATCTTTGGAAATTTGGATTTGTCGATGGCGAAATTCTTTTTCTCCCTGCGTTTGCACTTGAGTAAGTAAATTGGGAATTAATGCTAGGGGTAAAACATCAGCCGCCAACTCACACATTAACTGACGCAATTGTTCAACTTCCGCAGTTTTCGCTTTCTGTTGTAGTTCTAGTTGATTGCGTTCTGCCGCAATTTTACCACCGTCAGAAATAAATTTATCAAAGGCTTCTTGCTGCTTTACTTCTAGTTCTTCTAGCTGATTTTTGAGATTTTCTAAATTTTGTTCATTTTCTTGATAATCTTGTTGCTGTTGCGTCAATCTTTTTTCAATTTCTTCTAGATTAGCTAAATCTTTAGTATCAGCAAACTCTTTGCGTTTACGGTTAACTAAAATATCTAAATCAACAGCTAAACGATCTGCTAACTCTAGCCCGAAAAGTCCGCGAATAGCTTCAACAACAATCGGTGGTGGTATTTCCTGTTCTGCGAGTTCTTTAACTTGTTCACCATCAAATAGGAATAAGTTAGAAATACCTAATGGCAGGAGATTTTCAATATATTCATCCCAGATATTAACTAAAGCATCAGGCCATGTATCACTGTCGCCTAAAATACCTAATGTATCTTTACCATCTTTAGGGTTTTTTGTCCAACTACGCACAACACGGTATTTTATTGGTTTATCGTTTTCAATATGTTCAAAAAGTAATTCAATCCGGGTGTCGGCAACTGCATCTACTTTGTTGTTAACGCATTGATTGAGAAAATCGCCATAACTTAAATTACCACGGGTAGAACATTGGGCGCGGGGGCCATAAAGGGCGAGACGAATGGCATCCATAAGCGTAGTTTTTCCGCCGCCATTCATGCCACCTAATAGGATAATTGGACGCGAGTTTTCTTCATCAGTTTTTGGGTTAAGATTGATTACCTGTTTCCCACTGTAGGGGCCAAAGTTTTGTAATACGAGTTCAAGAAATATCATTGATTTGATTGTGGGTTTATTAAGATACCGGGCGAATGGAATTCGCGGTTATGCAGGCAAAGTTTATCAAATACCGGGCGAATGGAATTTGCGGTTATGCAGCAAAGTTTATCAGATACCGGGCGAATAGAATTCGCGGCTACACAGGCAAAGTCCACCTTTCCTGCGGAACGCTACGCGAACGTGGACTAAATTCCTATGTAATTGTTGGTTTACTTGAGAGTTAGTTCCCAGGTGGGAATGACTGATTTTTGGCTATGGTGTGTAGCTTGGTTTCTGATGTAATTGGCTATATTATCAATGGCATCATGACTAACTGTAAAAGCTCCATAACTACCTTGCCATTTGAAAAACTCACCTGGCTTGATTTCGTGGCTGATAAAATGTCGCAATTACTGTACACTTTAACTGTTCAGATTCCCGAATAATTGCTCCGTAAACTTCCTTCTGAATATCAGGCGTAATTATGGGTAATCTATCCCAGGTCGCCCAAACATAATGTACATACAATTGTGTAAAACTTGCTCTCATTTTCTTTAACCCACGGAGGTGGGTTTCGTCTGTGTAGCCGCGATTTCCAATCGCCGGGAATTTTATTAATGTGTGAAATTTTCTCTCATTTTCTTTAACCCACGGAAGTGGGTTTCGTCTGTGTAGCCGCGATTTCCAATCGCCCGGTATTCTATTATTCTGAATTTTCCTTTTTAAATTTCATACTTGCCCAAGTTACCTCTTCATCACTTTCACCTTCATCTACCTCATTAATTGCTGCAACATCGCCCAAAGTCATCTGCTTGACTTTTGCAACATCACCTTGACTAACTGCTTCGCTTAATTCGCGTTTCAAACGAGCATTTTTAATCGCATCTTCTGGGGAACGGGAACTCGTATTAAAACATTTTTCTAGGGTTTCGTATATCCCCACGCGACGAGTCTTTTTGCGATACTGGCGTTCTGTGTCTAACAATTTCGCCATGAGTTCCAAGTGCATCGCGTCACCTTCACAGATTTCTTCTAATACTGTCCATTCATCACGACCTAGTAGACTATAGTCAGCACCAGGACGGGGGTCTTGAAATTCTTCGCCAGTCACTTCTTGATAAATCCGGGGTAAGCTATCATCAAATTCGTGTTTGTCTTCTAGCCAAATGCGGCGAATTTCGCTCATTTCTTCTAGAGTAATTAGGGTGATATCGCGCATATTTTCTGGCGCTGTCCGACGGGTTTTTGTTTGCGCTTCTAATAATCGTCTGAGCCAATGTTCCCGCCAATATTTGGTATAAGGGCCAGGTATTGGTTCAACAGAGATTTCTCCGTTTTTATTGCGTTCAAATAGTTGGACATCTCCCCAAATTCTTCTAAAATCTCTTTTGTCTCGGTCATCTTTAATATCTAGTTCGTTACGAATATCTAATAATGGCTGCATCCATTCTTTCTCTTCATCATTTTGAATCATTGCCTCCATTGATTTATCCTTATTCACTAGTGTGCAAACCCAGCAGCCAAATCGGGAATCACCACAGCTAGGAGTAGAAGTATCAACAACTAGTGGGCATTCATTATCGGCTGTTGCACCTCGATACATAGCAAATAATTCTTTATTGCTTTGTCCCCAAGGATTTTCACACTGATTAAGGTATATCCAGACATCATTATTACTCCAATCTTCAATGGGGGTATAGATTAGAGAGTTGGGTAGGCTGGCATTAGGACTCAGGCGATCTCGTACTCTATCAACTTGATGCTTTTTCATTGTGGCAGCACGTTTGGAACTCTCCGCCTTGCGAGTCCCCAATACAAGAATTGTTTCACCGCTAGCTCTAACTATTTCACGGATGAATTGATTAGCAGGATTAATTTTTAAACGTGATGTACACCAGCGAAACTGATTACGAGGTGCTGGATATCCCTTACCAATAAGATTTACCCAAAATGTGTCTTCAAGTACTGGTTGTAGTAAATGTGGATCAATTGGCATCCCCTGTTTTTTAGCGGCTACCTTGAGATTCTGCAAGGATTTGCGAACCCAAGCAGACACTACAGGATTTTCTACCTGAGTATCTGTTGTAATAACATAGACTGTTTTAGTTCTTTTTTCTGGAGGAAGAGCAGCGATCGCATTCCACACAAGCTGCAATACTGTACTAGAATCTTTTCCCCAAGACACACCTAAAACCCAAGGAATCTCATCTAAACAATACAATTCTTGAATTTCAGTGGTGAGAGCTTGGATATAGTCCACTAACTCTGCTACAGTACGTGCTTGTTGAACTATCTTTTCTGGTTGTTGTGCTGTAGTCATTTCTCCTTCTCTCTGGAAACACTGGCGTAATATCCGGGCGAATAGAATTCGCGGTTATACAGACAAGCTGCGAAGCGGCTTACCTTCGGGAAGGCCACCGACCTGGGTTCAATAAAAGTTTTTAAAAACTTTACTACTAATATCCAATTTTTTGGATAATTAAACGACATAATCCCATTCTGTTTTTAAAATTTAACATGAAAGATAGTACATCTGACCCTACTGTTGACATCGCTAGAGAGTACCTGGAACGAGAAAACAAGGAAAAACAGGTACTAGCTTTACTGCTGGAGAACTTTTTAGGGAGAAAAGATCGGATTCTCGTTCAAAAAACCGAAATGGGTGGTATTGAGGCTTATGTTAGCTCTGTTACTTTGGAATGGTTTGCAGGTCGGGTTCACTTCGCCTCTGGCTTACCTCTGTTTCAAAAAAAGTATAATCATGAGACTGATAATGTCGAGATTGACGCGGATAGTATTGATGAAATTCAGCAGCGTCCCCTTGATTGGTCACGTCAAGCACCGCTAGTCCAGTATTTAGCGGCTCGACAAAATCACAAATTTCCGCCGGTGCTGGTGGTGATTAATCAACCGTGGGTGGATAATCCCAAAGCTTCTGAGTGGGATAGTGAAGGACGCGCCACAAAGTCTACTACTGATTTCATAACCTTAGATAAAGACGGTAAGGTAGGTTTGCTAAATATTTCTGAAGATGATGTAACTATTTATGCATTAGATGGTCAACACCGATTAATGGGTGTACAGGGGTTGATGGAGTTAATTAAAACTCGCAAACTCCAGCGTTATAAAAAAGATAAAGGTGCTGATGACAGTTTTATTACAGTCAATGATTTAATAGAAAAGTATCAAGTAGACCTTGCTTACTTGCAAAATTTACCCAAGGAAAAAATTGGTATTGAGTTCATCTGTGCGGTAGCGGCTGGGGAAACTCGCACCCAGGCGAGACGGAGGGTGAGATCGATTTTTGTTCATGTCAACCTGATGGCTGCACCCTTGACTAAAGGGCAGTTAACACAGTTGAATGAAGATGATGGTTTTGCGATCGTTGCTAGAAAAATTGCAGTTACACATCCACTATTAGAACAACGACAAGATCGCAATCCTCGTGTTAATTGGAATAGTGCAACAGTGGCTTCCAATTCTACAGTTTTGACCACTTTGCAAGCTCTACAAGATATGTCTGAGCGATATTTGGGTCAAAAGTTCCCCCACTGGAAACCCTTGGAGAAAGGTCTAATTCCCATGCGTCCAGAAGATGAAGAACTTGAGCAGGGAATTGAGGAATTTAGAAAGCTATTTGATTCTTTGGCTAGTCTTTCCAGTTATAAGATTTTAGAACACGAGGATACACCTGCTTTACGGCGGTTCAGCTTTGAGAAGGAGGGAGGTGAAGGAAATATGCTTTTCCGTCCAGTTGCTCAAGTTGCATTAGCGCAAGCTATCGGAATTTTGGTTTTTAAAAAAGGTTTTTCCCTGGCAGATATTTTTAAGAAACTGCGGAAGTTTGACCAGCAAGGTGGTTTTAGTGGTATGGAATATCCCCAATCTCTCTGGTATGGGGTTTTGTATGACCCAAATAAAAAGCGGGTACAGGTTGCTGGACGGGATTTGGCGACGAAGTTATTGGTTTATATTCTGGGTGGAATTCAGGAACAGATGGAACGTGCTGAACTTCGGAAGGCTTTGGCGGATGCTAGGACTGTGGAAAATAAAACTATAGGTTTTGATGGCAAGTTTGTTGAACCGAAAGCTGTAGGATTTCCACATATTTTGAATTAGCAAAGTTAAGTAGGAATTTTGCACTGTGGTTTTTACTGATGCAACAGTCTATAAGGGTTGCATATCATGTTTGCTAATATCTACTGATTTCTATTAGGCGTTCTCTGGTCGAGTTGGCATTACTAAAGAATTAATAAAACGAGTGCCAATCTTCCAGGGTAAGACAGAGAAAATTAAATTAAGTCCTGCTACTAAAGATAAGTTGATCTACACAATTAATTACATAGCTAGATTTGTAAGTTGCGTTTTTACTAACGATCCAAGTAATCAGCTTCGAGATTATGATGTTTATCAAGCATCAGATGCTTTGGTTATTTGTCTTAATAGATTTTTATCAGAATGCAGTAATACTGAATATATTTCTGATACAACTGTTGAAGAACTAACAATAGATGAAGTAGCTACATTTAAACAAGACTGTATTCTAGGTATAAGTGTGGGGCTGGAAGTTTTAGGGCGTTTATTGCACTATATATACGAGCCAGTAAACAATTCTTTTAATGAAGAAAAAGTTTTACAATTAGCACAGCTAGATTGGTCAAGAGAAAACCAGCTTTGGAAGGATAACGTAGTTAGAATAGATGCCAAACCTACAAATCCAGACAAGCCTTATAAAATATCTGCTACTGTTGGTGCTGTAACAGATGCAGTCAAAATAGTAAAAATTACACTGGGGTGGATGTAAAGTTATTGCTTTTAAGAATTACTTAAAAATCAAGATAGGAATTTGGTTAGATCAAATTCCTCATCTTGCTGCTCTGAATTCGTTCTTTCATAACTAAGAATCAATAAAAGTCGCTCTGAATAGTCTACTGCTCCACGCAGTTCATTTTGTATAATTTCTAAACCACTATTAGCATACTCTTCAAAAATGTGAATACGTTGCTCGTCAGCTACATTATCATCATCTAGAATCTTAATGTTTTCAGTTTCGGTGATAGCCAACAAATTAATTAATAGAGTGAAGCTACTAGTAAAATAATCTTGTCGCAGTGGGGATAAATCTTTAGAAATTACGTCTAAAGGAATGCGCTTTTTATATTTAACGCCTAATGCTGCTGCAAACACCATAACTTCTACATAAGTCTGAAAAGGCCCAGTTGTGTCTTTTGATGCTACTAGAGATTTCACCAACTCAGCCTTATCTTTAGCAACCCTGATTCTATTTGCAGCCATGATATTAATCTCTACATTGTTGCCATTTTAACCGAAAGCCAAAAGCGATGCCTAGATTGGGCTTTACCTACGCACTTATTAACCCATCATTTTATACTAGTATATACGCGATCGCTTAAACAAACAAATTATCGTAAATAAAAGGGTTTAAGACCCCTACGTATAGACGTAGCGCGGAGTCGGAGCCACTCCGCCTCCGATCAGTTTCAGTCGGGGTTTAAATCCCCGTCTGAAAATGTCTTTAATTACGAATTACGAATTACGAATTATTTAACTATCCTGGCAGCCACCTGATCACGGCGATACACTTGCGCTTCATAGCATACTATGTACTGGAAAGCTAAATTTATTTATGGTAATTTTGAATTCCAAGCGATCGCCCTACAGCTCTTCTCCTAAAGGAGACGCTACGCGAACGGGCATCTTACGGCGGGCGTATAGTAGAGAAATAACGTGACTAAACGTATAATCGGCTTAACCGGCGGTATAGCCACAGGCAAAACCACTGTCACCAATTATTTAGCTAGCACTTATAACCTGCCGATTTTGGATGCAGATATTTATGCTAGAGAGGCAGTATCTTTAGGTTCGCCTATTTTGGGTGCGATCGCTCAACGTTACGGCAAAGAAATTTTACTACCAGATGGCAGCCTCAACCGCCAAAAGCTAGGCGAAATTATCTTTAATCGTCAAGATGAACGCAACTGGATAGATAATTTAATTCATCCTGATGTACGCGATCGCTTCCTCAAAGCAATTGCCCAATCCTCTTCAGAAACACTGGTGTTAGTAGTGCCTCTATTATTTGAAGCGGGAATGACTGATTTGGTTACAGAAATCTGGGTAGTGCATTGTTCCCAAGAGCAACAGCTACAAAGATTGATACAACGAAACCATTTAAATAGAGAACAGGCAGAAGCCCGGATCAACAGCCAATTATCTATCGAAGAAAAAGTGGCTCATGCAGATGTCGTTTTAGATAACTCCTCCACCCTAGAAGTATTACTGAAGTATGTAGATGTAGCTCTAAAAACCACAAGTAGGGACTAGATTGCATTTATAGCAGTTTGCAGTTGAGTCCAATACAGACCTAACCCCCAACCCCTTCCCTACTAGCGTTGGGGAGTAAGATTCAAAGCCTCTTTCCTAAAAGGAGAGAGGTCAAAGTGTATTGCATACAAACGAGAAGCGCTATATCTTAAAAAAGATACTATACATAGACGAAATTCTTAAGACATAAAAGCTTTATAAATTAATATTATCTAGTTCAGCGAAAAATACTCATATCTGACCGAATATTGTCCAATAATTCGGGGATTTTACAGTTGAAGCTGCGGTTAATAGTACTGTAAATTTAAATTAATAGTAAAGCTGCTATCACCCCTGATGTTATATGACATACTCAAGACTGAAGCTAATAAAGTAATCACTAGTATTAGTAACAGTGAATTTTTACCTGATATATAGCAGTCTACTTTGATTTTTGAAATTATTTGTGTAGACAGGGAGTAGGCTTGCCGTGAGCGTAGCCGAATGGAAGTAAGGAAGAAGCCTTTTGGGGGTGTACTGATTTTTTTCAAAAATCAAATACGAGTCCTATAGCATCATTAATGACATCAATGGTTTATATCACAGAAAATACAACTTAGGATAAATTAAATATTAATATTTCAGAATGATGTCTTAAAAAACTGACTTTTGAATTATTAGTTCTATTTTTAAATTGTTGTTAAGTGCCTTCTCTTCAATCAGAACAGGTATGAACTTAAGTTTTAGTTTTTTAAAAAAATTAGCTCTGATTAGCTCTCCAGCAAACGAATTAAAACAGAAAAATAAAATACACGATTACAGCCAACAAGTTTGGGGAACCGACTATGTATTTGAGGACCTCAATGAAGGAATAATGGGGTACATGACTGGAGTAGGGAAAACCATTAAACCCGGCGATCGCATTATTTTGCGAAAAGGTTGTGAATTTTATCAATATCAAGTTCAAGAAATTGATTACTACTCCAATCCATCTGATATGTGGATGGCTTTACTCAAGCAAGTACCGATTGACTAACTAAGCCACGTCTATCTTGAAACCTGTAGTTCTTTTGTAATCAAAAGGATTTGCCCTCATCCCCCAACCCCTTCTCCCAGATTTAGGATTCGGGGAGCCAGAATTTCAAAGTCCCTCTCCCAGATATGGGAGAGGGATTTAGGGTGAGGGCGAAAACTACGGTTCTCAATTTAGATGAGGTTTAAGCTGTCGAAGAAACTCAATATTCAAATCTAGCTTTTTTCCTAACCATAAGGAATGATCCATGTGGTCTGCCACAGCATCGCCTGTCTCAGGGTGGACGAGAATATCCAATCCCTGACGATTGAGCATTAACCAAGGAACGACCTGATCAAACTGATTTGGTAAGAAAGCAACTTGATACATCCCTTTTGGGTGGGGTCCGATGGGCTTGTCAAACCAGCGTCCGAGTCGCACCTCAAACCTAGCGCCCAATCCTTCACGTACACGCGCTGCTACATCCTGACTCGCAGTATCGAAGTAAACATGAGCGTGAAAACTAGTGATCTCGATAGTATCTTCTTTCATAGATTCACTTTTCGCTCTCAACTCTAATTTTAGATAGCGGACTTTTTCTTTCTCACTCAGGACTTACGCAAACAATAGCCGAAACCGTGATTTTCTTCTTAGGGGCAATACCCTGCGGTCAGCTAAAGCTACATGAATTGCCCCGGAGGGCGTGTCATTTTGCGTAAATTTATCACTGAAAAAGCGATGTCTACGACGGGCGTAGATGCAGCACAATTTTAGCCCAATACCGTGCAGTTAAGGATCGGTTCAATCTGGTGATTATCTCTCAGTGAGGTTAGAATTTCTAACATTGGCGATCGCTGTCGCGACTTTGTGGCAAGTTAGTATTCTTGAAAGCCACTCCCTACTCATCATGTCCTTAGCCTCCTTCCTAGCGCGTCGTTCGTTCCACTATGCTTGGCTCGTCGCCGGCTTAACATTCTTAGCCTTGCTGGTGGCAGCCGGAATTCGCTCTGCTCCTGGAGTTTTTATAGTGCCTCTCGAACAGGAGTTCGGCTGGAGTAGAGCAACTATATCTTTGGCAATCTCGATTAACTTAGTACTTTACGGACTGATTGGCCCTTTTGCCGCCACAGTTATGGAGCGGATCGGTATTCGCCGAATGATGGTGTTCTCACTTGCTGTCATTGCTGTCGGTGTCAGTTTAACCACTTTGATGTCAGCGTCTTGGCAGCTAGTTTTGCTATGGGGGGTAGTTGTCGGTTCTGGTAGCGGAGTTATTGCCCTGGTTTTGGGTGCTATTGTTGTCAATCGCTGGTTTGTAGAAAAGCGGGGTCTAGTTCTGGGCATCTTAACCGCCAGTACAGCCACGGGGCAACTAGTGTTTCTGCCCATGCTGGCCTCAGTAAGCGATCGCTTTGGGTGGCGAACTGCGGCTCTGGCTCTTAGTGGTGCAGCACTTCTAATTATTCCAGCGATCGCAGCCTTTATGCGTGATCGGCCGGCGGATGTCGGTTTGCGACCCTTTGGTGACAACAGCGAAACTGTGGAAGTATCACAGCCGAAAGTGAATTCCATCGCCTCCACCCTCAACGCCCTCTGGCTGGGAATGCATAAGCGCGACTTCTGGCTGTTATTTGGTAGCTTTTTTATCTGTGGTGCCAGCACAAATGGGTTAATTGGAACTCATCTGATTCCTGCTTGTATTGACCACGGTATCCCTGAAGTCAAAGCTGCTGGTCTTTTGGCAATCATGGGACTATTCGATTTTTTTGGAACTACTATGTCCGGTTGGCTATCTGACCGTTGGAACAATCGCTACTTATTATTTTGGTACTACGGACTGCGGGGTTTATCTTTGATTTTCTTGCCCTTCAGTTTCGACTTTTCCTTCTATGGACTTTCCATTTTCGCCGTCTTCTATGGGCTTGATTGGATTGCCACCGTACCACCTACAGTCCGTCTTGTTGCTAACGTCTTCGGTAAAGAAAATGTTGGCGTAATGTTCGGTTGGATTGTCGCAGGACACCAGATTGGTGCAGCTACAGCAGCATTCGGAGCCGGAGTGTTGAGAACTTGGACGGGTAGTTATTTACAAGCGTTTATTTTATCAGGTATTCTCTGTCTGATTGCCGCAGTTTGTGTACTGCAAATTGGTCAAAGTCCCAATAAGGGGAATTCACGGCTATCTTCAGTCACGCTCAATTCTTAATGTATTTACAGACCTAACAAGAACAGCCCTTTCCCTGCTAGCGTTGGTGAGTAAGATTCAAAACCTCTCTCCTAAAAGGAGAGGTTAAAGTATATTGCATACAAATGAGCGATCGCACTACGATTCTATTTCTTGAGAAACACAGCCAGATCAGTAGAATTCCATGCTCTCACAAAAGTTTTATCTTTATAATTTATCTTTTGCTGTTGCACCTGCTTACTTCTTTTGGTTTCCATATGAATAACACCACAAGGTTCAAAGTCTTTATAAGGTGTCTGTTTTTCTTTGACTACTGACATATTCGTGACATTAATATGTTGTATATGAAAATCTTTACCACTTAAAATTTGAAAATGCATAATTGCAAATTCTGACCAAGGATTTTGATATAACTGTGGTGTGTAACTTGTTGGATAATGCTCAACAGTATGATTTTGAATCCAATGAACAACACGGCTCATATGGTAGTCCATAGAGTCCCAATTGTTTGTTGGTGCTATGATCGCAATTAAACCAACTATTCCTACTACAAAAAAAACACTAACTAATAAAAAAGTTAGATAATTTGGAAAAGGATAATTTGAAAGATGGTATTTTAAATTAAATTTATTTTTATAAAAATTAAAAAAAGTAGTAACTAATCCAATATCTAGAAAAAACCAAAAACCGGATAAAAATCCATAATTTATCAGATGAAATAAGCTGAGTAATTCAGTTATTAGGGTTATTGCTATCCCCAAAATAATGGAAGATGACAATAATGAGCTACGTAGAGACTTTTGCTGAGAGCTAAATATTAAAAATAAAAATACATAAAATATTATCGGCAAAATAATTAACATTAATTCTCCCCCAGTTTTTGAAAGTATAAACTGAATAATTACTTTTTACTAACAACCAAAATTTTAGCTTCTCTACTAAATATTGAATTATTTTTAAAGCTTTTGTCTGCTATGTAGCTAGAAATAAGTAAGGAGGTCGGCAGGATAAAAGCCATGTATGTTTAATTTTGTAAACCTGTGGAATTACTTCTTTTAAATTTTGTTACATAGGTTTATTTTTAACACTTACTTTTTTTTGTAATCATATCATGCTAATTTGCCTATAGATAGCAGAAGATTTACGTAATTTCAATACTAAAAATAAATATTTAATTAAGTAATTCTCTTGATGATAAGTAAGTAGGTGAGAATAAATCAAAGTAGATTAAGTAATGTAAAAAATCTTGAGATGAGTTCGTAGTGTTCGCGTAGCGCGATGCCCTGATACTGTTTGACTTTAATTATGATACAAATACTTTGGTAGGGGCACGGCAATGCCGTGCTCCTAGGCGAAATCTATATGTATCAGGGTTTTAGTGAAATGGTATGAGCTTGCCGTTCGCGCAGCGTCTCGTAGAGAAGGGTCTCGTAGAGAGGCCTACCCTGCGGGAACTAAAGTCCTTACTACAAACCTTGAATTATCCACGCCGCTCTACTTATTAGCTACGTAAAAATAGCCAGATTATATTGTCTCTCTAAACAAGTCGATAGTAATAAAATATTCTTTATAAAGGTTCTTGGGGTTTAGTAAATAATCAAGCGGACATGATATAACACAGGTGAAGTAAGTAAATTTGCGATGCTTCCCGATCGCTATATAAATGCCTTGACTGTTTATCCCAACAAGGAGAATTAAATTTATGGCAACAACAGCTTTAATTGTCGGTGCAGGTAGTGGACTGAGCGCTTCTTTAGCTCGCCTATTTGCCAAAGAAGGATTCACCGTAGCTTTAGCGGCTCGCCAAATTGAAAAACTGACTCAATTGAGCAGTGAAATTGGCGCGGTTAGTTTCGCTGCTGATGTCTCAAAACCAAATGAAGTAGAACAGTTATTTATTGATGTTGAAAATAAAGTTGGTTCCCCGAATATTGTCGTTTACAATCCCAGTTATCGGGTGCGGGGTTCTCTTGTCGATCTAGACCCTGGGGAGGTGGCAAAAACCTTAGATGTAACTGCCTATGGTGGCTTTCTCGTAGCCCAAGCTGCTACCAAAAGGTTTTTGCAACTTGGCGGCGGTGCTATATTCTTTACTGGAGCCTCAGCGAGTATTAAAGGTTATCCTCTCTCTGCTCCCTTTGCAATGGGTAAATTTGCACTGCGTGGTTTGGCTCAGAGTATTGCTAGAGAATTAGCACCAAAGAATATCCATGTGGCGCATTTCGTGATTGATGGTGCAATTCGCTCCACAGTCCGTCAAGATCCAACAGATAATCCTGATAGTACCCTTGACCCAGATGCGATCGCTCAAACTTATCTCAGCATTCTCCGCCAACCCCGCAGTGCTTGGACTTATGAAGTAGAACTACGTCCGTGGGTAGAGAACTTCTAGCCTAGACAATTGTTACAAGAATATTTTTGCAGGTATGAAAATTGATTTTGGTGCAACTGCTACTGATTATGCAAAACATCGCGCTGGCTTTCCCAGTTCATTATTTAACAAACTGTCTGAGTATGGTATAGGTTTACCAGGGCAAAACATTGTTGACCTTGGAACAGGAACAGGAACACTAGCGCGGGGCTTTGCGGATAGAGGTGCTTATGTAATTGGCATCGACCCATCAGCATCACTTTTAGAACAAGCAAGACAGTTAAGTGAATCTGCCCAACTCCAAGTAGATTATCGAGTCGCAACTGCCGAGAATACCGAGTTACCAGACGCAAGTGCGGATGTAGTAACGGCTGGACAGTGTTGGCATTGGTTTGACCGTCCGCGTGCCGTCCAGGAAATTACTCGGATATTGAGAAGAAATGGCTTGCTTGCGATCGCTCATTTTGATTGGATACCCTTAAAAGGTAATGTAGTGGAAGCAACAGAACAACTGATTAAGGCTCATAATCCAGCGTGGAATCTAGACGGCGGTAATGGATTGTATCCCCTGTGGTTAAAAGACATTGGCGAAGGAGGATTCCGAGAAATCCGCACATTTTCTTATGATGTATTTGTGTCTTATACACAGGTCGATTGGCGGGGGCGAATTCGTGCTAGTGCTGGTGTGGGAGCCAGCTTAACACCAGAAAAAGTAGAAATATTTGACCAGGAATTGGCGACATTACTCGAAGCAAAATATCCCACACCAATTCTTCAGGTTCACCATAGAGTTTGGGCAGCGATCGCCAAATCACCGCAATCTAATTCGTAATACTTCTCTACGAGAGGCTGCGCCAACGGCTGCGCTCAGTACAAGTTCGTAATACTTCTCTACGAGAGGCTGCGCCAACGGCTGCGCTCAGTACAAGTTCGTAATACTTCTCTACGAGAGGCTGCGCCAACGACTGCGCTCAGTACAAGTTCGTAGGCAAACCTCTGCGCTCTTTGCTTTTAAATTCTAACACTCGATATCAGGAAAAATAACCATGATTGAACTTTACTATTGGGCAACCCCAAACGGTCATAAAATTACGATTTTCTTGGAAGAAGTCGGCTTACCATATACCATAATTCCGGTGAATATTGGGGCTGGGGATCAATTTAAGCCGGAATTTCTGAAGATTTCTCCTAACAATCGGATGCCCGCGATCGTTGACCATGAACCAGCAGATGGAGGTGCGCCGATTTCGGTATTTGAGTCTGGTGCAATCTTGCTATATTTGGCAGAAAAAACCGGGAAATTAATCCCCCAAGATTTACGTAATCGCACTCAAGTTTTAGAATGGTTGTTCTGGCAAATGGCAGGACTAGGACCAATGGCGGGACAAAATCATCACTTTAGCCTCTATGCTCCCGAAAAGATTGAATATGCCATTAAGCGCTATGTAAATGAGACGGGACGCTTATATGGTTTGCTAAATAAGCAACTAGCAGATAGAGAATTTGTGGCTTTTGATTATTCCATCGCCGATATTGCTGCTTATCCCTGGATTGTGCCCCATGAACTCCAAAGTCAGAATCTAGAGGATTTTCCTCACCTCAAGCGCTGGTTTGAGACAATTAAAGCCCGTCCGGCAACAATTCGCGCCTACCAGAAAGCAGAAGCATTCAAAACTCAAGCGATTGATCCAGATAAGTCAAGAGATTTGTTATTTAACCAGTCGGCGAAGACTATTCAGCCTTGAGCGTTCTGGGCGGATGTTTTAAAAGTCAATGGAGAACTGAGTGGGTAGGTTAGCAACGGATATAACAGGCAAGACACCTGTCTCATTAGGACTGTTGGGCGCTGCTGCCTTCATGGTAGTTGCCGATGCACGGGTGATTGACCCCCTACTGCACATCATTGCTGACGAGTTCAAAGTTGGTGTTGGCAGTGCTGCGGTGATTATCTCCGCATACACGATTCCCTATGGGCTATTTCAGCTAGTCTATGGGCCACTCGGCGATCGCATCGGCAAAATTAAGGTAATTACAATCGCACTGGCGGCATTTGCTGT